>NZ_VOZT01000078.1:0-11560 GCF_013419625.1 Acinetobacter sp. YH12070
GCAAGGAGTTCGGTGAAGAACTAAAACCTTATTATTGGAAACCTGTGCTTTGGACGAGGGCATACTGTCTACTTACAACAGGTGGAGCGACAATTGATGTAATTCGAGAATACATCCAAAACCAAGAAAGACCCGACTGAAAAGGCGTGCTATCCATCTCCATCTAAATCACAGATTATAGATGGAGAATTCCGCACATTTAGTTAAAAACCAAAAGCGCACAGCAGCAATGGTTGCTTGAAGTTTCGAAACGCTGGCTGAGTGTTGCAGAATGGTTAGCGCATGTGATTCCACATCCAGATGATCCGCAGCAATGGCTGTCTGCCAACTATCGTGATGTGGTGCTGAGCAAACTTGGTGAAGGTCGTATCGGTATCTTAGGAGATGCGGCTCATGCCATGAGTCCGCAGCTTGGACAAGGCGCCAATATGGCGCTGCTCGACGCATGGGCCACCAGTCAAGCCCTGCTTCAATATCAACAGGATTTCTCACTGCAAAACCTCTGGCAGCAGTATCATCAACTGCGGTTGCCGTCCGTGCGGTTTTACCAATTTTTTAGCCGCCTGCTGACACCGTTTTATCAATCACATCATCGCTGGACAGCGCCGCTGCGTGATATTTCATTTCGTGCCATGTATCAGCTGCCGTTTTTCCGCAAAGAAATGGCCATCACGATTTCTGGCTTAAAAACAGGTGCATGTAGGCAAATGAATTATGCCGACATAGCCCGCAAGTCTGCAGATGATTCTGCGGCTGAACTGCGCAATTTAAAATTTGATTAAGAATTAACTCCCCATCATTCTCTTGATGGCTTACACTATGATGCTGCTCAAATGCTGCGGCATTTATTTTTTGATTTTTGAATTGGTGAAATCCTCATGAACAACCTGCAATGGCTCGATGAAGTAAAATTTAACGAACAAGGCTTAGTGCCTGCTATTGCACAGCATCATCAAAGCGGACGCGTATTGATGGTGGCATGGATGAACCGTGAAGCGTTGGCGCAAACTGCAGAAAAAAATCAAGCGGTGTACTTTTCACGTTCACGCAATAAGTTATGGCATAAAGGTGAAGAATCTGGCCATTTCCAAACCGTGCATGAAATCCGTTTGGACTGTGATGCTGACGTGATTGTGCTACAAATTGAACAACATGGCGGCATTGCCTGCCATACCGGTCGTGAGTCGTGTTTCTATCGCAAACTTACTGCCAATGGCTGGGAAGTTGTCGATGCGCAATTGAAAGATCCGGCTGCAATTTATGGTGCAAAATCAGCAAATCCACATACCCTTGCGATGAATGCGTCCAATGTACAATCTGAGCAAGTCGAAGTACTCGACTACTTAGGTAAAATGATGGCTGAACGCAAACAAGCCGACCCTGAATCCTCTTATGTGGCAAAGCTTTACCATAAAGGTCTGAATAAAATTTTAGAAAAAATCGGTGAAGAAAGTGTTGAAACCATCATTGCCGCTAAAGATTTTAAAATCGAAGCCAATGAAGACAACAAAAACGATCTGATTTACGAAGTGGCAGACCTTTGGTTCCATACCATTGTAATGCTAGGTTATTTCGATATTGATCCACAATTGGTACTTAACGAACTCGCTCGTCGTCAAGGCCTTTCCGGTTTGGTTGAAAAAGCCAACCGTCAGCACTAAGACGCAACCGTGCCAGAGCTTAAAAAACCGACCGCGACCTATGAGCAGGCTACTGCCATAGATAACGCACGTCTAGGCAAATCATTTAAAGTGATCGCCTATGCTGGCACAGGTAAAACCACCACACTCCAAATGATCAGTGATGCCATGCCTCAGCGGCGTGGCATGTACTTGGCCTTTAACAAAGCCATTGCCACCGAAGCACAGAATCGTTTTCATCAAAATGTCGACTGTCGAACCTTCCACTCATTGGCTTATCGTAGTGTTCCACGTGGAGTGACTGATAAACTGCGTCTACCACGTTTAAGTCCCAGTTTTATTGCCAAAGAATATCGACTAGAACCGATCACCCTACGTCGTATGATGGGCGGTCGTTATGAAAAATATGTACTCATGCCTTCGCGTTTGGCGAGTCTGGTGGCAAATGCTGTTAGTTATTTCTGTTCGACCAGTTCACAGTACCCTGCCCCACGACATCTACAAGCACCGAGTTGGTTGCATCCAGACGATATCGAAAGCTTACAAAAGCATTTGTATCCTGCCATTGAACGTCGTTGGTTAGAGTCGATTGATCCGAACCATGCAGCAGGGATTGGACACGATATTTATTTAAAACTTTGGGCTTTGTCTGAACCGAATATTCCTGCGGATTATGTGCTGTTCGATGAAGCTCAGGATGCTGACCCACTAATGCTAGGGATTTTACTGAAACAGCGTAATACTCAGGTCATCTATGTTGGCGATGCGCATCAACAAATTTATGCATGGCGTGGCGCAGTCAATGCCATGCAGCAACTCCCTTTACCCGAATCACGTTTAACCACGTCGTTCCGTTTTGGTGAAGAAATTGCCTTGAACGCCAATGCTCTGCTGGGCGCATTGAATGAAACCGTGCCGTTATTGGGTAATCCGCAGCTCAACTCTAAAGTGGTCAATAAACCGCATACCAAGATGCGCGATGCCATTTTATGTCGTACCAATGCACGTGCGATGGAACTGTTATTGGCAGGTTTGGTCAAAGGTGAAAAAGTCAGCCTGCAAGCAGATCATGCACGACTCAATCGTTTTGTCGATGCTGCAGCCATGCTCAAGCAAGGTAAACGCGTGGTCGATGTCCCAGAGCTTGCATGGTTTAACTCATGGCATGATGTACATGAATATTGCGAGACCAATGACGGCAGCGATATTAAACCGCTGGTGAAGTTGGTCGATGACCACGGTACTGACCCACTGAAAAAGGCACTGGCGAAAATCACCCCGATTGATCAAGCCGACTACATCATCTCGACCGCCCATAAAGCCAAAGGTTTAGAATGGGATCGGGTACATATTGAAGATGACTACCAATTTAAGCTCAACGATAAAGATTATAAAATTAGTGACGAAGAGTTACGGTTACTTTACGTGGCCTGCACACGTGCTAAAGTAAGTTTAAATATCCATCATATTTATGACTTGATGCAGCACTTAAAACGTCAAATGCCCAAATCTTTGGCGCAAGCGGTCAGCTAGTATGATGAAAAAGGTGAATAAACAATAAATCAGTAAAAGGTGCACCATGAAAATACAATCGATTCAACTCAAGCACACCCTTCATTTTACTGATATCACCCTCAATTTTAATTATCACGATCTGCCGATTACCTTAATTTTGGGTGATCAAAGTTCTGGAAAAACCTCCCTACTGCGCTTTAGTTACCAGGCCCTCACTTGGTTTGCTGCACGCTATAAAGATTTGCGTACAGCAGGTGTGGTGATGCTCGATCAAGACATCATGTTAAATCGCTTACAATCGAAACTTGATATTCAGGTCAGTTTTCCCGAAGACATTGGCGCATTTCAGCTTTCAAGTGATCAGCAAGACCAAGACCCACAATGTTGTTCATGGCAACTGTATAAAACCTTAAACAGTCAAGGCGTCGGCCTTAGTAAGGCCGAAACACAGCAATTGGAATCGATGGTTGCGCTGTATCAAAAAGCCCTCAAAGCTGATCCGTTACAAGGGCTGCCGCTCATTGCCTATTACCCTGCTGAACGCTTCGTCAACGACGTAAATATTCTCAATAAAAATAATCCTGCTATTTTTCAGCCTTCACATGCCTATGAAATCTCGGCCATTCCCTTTACCACGTTTATTCGTTTTTTTGAGTGGTTTCGAGAAATATCCGATATAGAAAATGCACAAAGTGCCGAATTAATTCAAAATTTATTACATCCAAAAAAACCAACTGACTCATCCAACACATCTGACACGCCACTTTTTGGACAAAAACTGGCGCAAGCTCAGGCCGATCTACACGCGCCGTCACTCAGATCATTAAAACAAGCCTTAGAGACCGTGTTGCCCGATGTGACCAATATTTATCTGCAATATCACCCTAGATTACAGTTAATGGTCTGCTATCAAGGCAAAGACATGTTGTTTCAACAGTTGTCGAATAGTGTCCGCAACCTTGTGGCCTTAATTGGTGATATTGTGCGTCGCCTGTGCCTACTCAATCCTCATAGCTTATATCCGTGCCAAGAAGGTGACGGTATTTTATTGATCGACGCCATAGACCACCAACTCGATCAAAACATGACTCAAGTGATTTTGACCCGTTTAAATCAAGCGTTTCCACGACTCCAAATCATTGCCAGCGGCAACCGTCCTGAACTGCTGGAACAGGCTTCTCGTTTTCAGTGCTTACAACTACAGAATAAAAAGCTCAGTGAGATTCAGCCTGAAAAACTACAAGAAACTTATGATCAGATTTATCAGCAGTTGCAACTCGGATCAAAGGTATCGCTTCCAGCCAAAACTGAAGAGACTGAATTAAATGAGCCACTGAACAGCCCAGATACGATCCAGCACATGTTGCAATTAATCCAGACGCAACTGACCGAGCAACAGCAACAAGAATTGGTTAGGGCTTTATCACAGCGGGGTGATCAGGACGTTACGATCCAACCGCTAAGTTAAAAAAACTGAGGCTGATTAAGTGAGCGTAATCCATAGCCTCGATGTTTAAATATTCAGCAACAAGGCCGCAATAGATGTCTAGACAGTTTCGTCAGGCGTATAATGTGTAAGTGGTTCATAAAAAAGATTGATGTTGTTTTACGCATGTAATATGATCGGTTTTATTTGCAATTTTCATAGTAACATCGGAAATTGCTATCGCTTTACGAGTTGCGCAACACAGCTTGTTTTTAATTTTTTTGACACACATGGCTTTCAAGATTGAATTTTTGGACTGCTCTTTGCTGTCCTGTAATCCTTGAAAGATGAAATACACCTAGGTTTCACCGCCTAATCATGACAATGGATACGAGTGTGCTACCGATTATTATATTGTTACCGTTAATACTAGGCACAACACTTGTCTCGTGGTTGAAGCAATTCTCTCGCGGGGTAACAGCTTTAGGGGCGATTGGCGTCAGCCTCAGCAGTTTAGTTTTATTATTGAGTCAGGCTCAAGATGTATTTAATGGCAAAACCATCATTCAAACATGGCCATGGCTCACTCAAGTTGGCATTGATTTCAGTTTCCGTCTCGATGCACTGGGCTTATTGTTTTCCCTGCTCATTACCGGGATCGGCACCTTAATTTATATCTATGCCTACTATTATTTAAGTCCAAAGAATTCGCTCAGTAAACTGTATGTTTTATTGATGCTGTTCATGGCTGCCATGCTCGGCATTTCATTGTCCAATAATTTAATTTTATTGCTTATTTTCTGGGAACTTACCAGCATTTCATCTTTCCTTTTGGTTGGTTATTGGAGTAATTACGACGCAGCTCAGCGTGGCTCTCGAATGGCTTTGACCATTACAGGCATGGGTGGTCTATGTATGTTGGGTGGTTTTGTTCTGTTGGCGCAAATCACGGGCACCTATCAGATTGATCAAATCCTAACGATGAGTAGTCAAATTCAGCAGCACTCGCTTTTTGTACCCACACTGCTATTAATATTAATGGGGGCTTTTACTAAAAGTGCGCAGTTCCCTTTCCATTTTTGGTTGCCAAATGCTATGGCGGCACCGACCCCCGTCTCGGCCTATTTACACTCTGCCACGATGGTGAAAGCCGGAATTTTCCTGCTTGCACGCTTATTACCGATTTTTGCAGGCGCTACGTTGTATCACAACTTGGTCACCTTTATTGGCTTATTTACCTTATGTATGGCGGCTTTCTTTGCCATTTTCAAAGAAGATTTAAAAGGGCTTTTGGCCTATTCCACCATCAGCCATTTAGGTCTGATTGTTTGCTTACTCGGGATCGGCTCTCCCCTCGCAGTTGCGGCTGCCATTTTCCATATCATTAACCATGCGACCTTCAAAGCAGCCCTGTTTATGATCGCAGGGATTATTGACCACGAATCAGGCACACGTGATTTACGAAAACTCTCTGGTTTATGGCAATTACTTCCATTTACAGCAACGCTAACCATGATCACTGCGGCCTCTATGGCAGGTGTCCCATTAACCAATGGTTTCCTCTCTAAAGAGATGTTCTTTACTGAATTGTTAGCCAACCTGACTGGACCAGTGATGATCGTGTCAGCCATCATTGCCACCTTTGCCGGTATCTTTGCTGTCGCGTATTCGGTACGTTTGGTTCATGGGGTATTTTTTGATGGTCCACTAGGGAAAGATGTTCCCAATAAAGAAGCGCATGAACCACCGTTTGGCATGCGCGCACCAGCAACCTTACTGGCTGCTTTATGTATTTTAGTTGGACTCTTCCCTGCATTATTGGTTGAGCATATTGTCAATAGTACCGCGCGTGCGAGTATTCAAAATACTGCGTTTGAAGGTACACATTTAGCGATTTGGCATGGCTTAAATGCCCCCCTTTTGATGAGCGTGATTGCACTCTTGGGTGGTTTAGTTTTCTATTTCGCATTGGCGAAGGGCGGCAAATTACGCCGGATCGACTTAGATCCACTTTTGGGTCGATTACAAGGTAAAGTGCTGTTCG
Organism: Acinetobacter sp. YH12070; assembly: GCF_013419625.1. Lineage (NCBI taxonomy): Bacteria > Pseudomonadati > Pseudomonadota > Gammaproteobacteria > Moraxellales > Moraxellaceae > Acinetobacter > Acinetobacter sp. YH12070. Next base: position 6,626 of record NZ_VOZT01000078.1, read on the forward strand.
ACTTATTTTTAAAGCATCTATTACTCAGCTCAAGAAAGTTCCGTCGCTTTACTGAAAATGGCAAATTACAAAGCTATTTATTATGGATTTTGATCTTTAGTGTGGCCATCGTCATCGTTCCATTTTGGCTGCAAGGCATCGGCACAGGCAGCCGTGAACTGGTACATGCACCGGTCATCGCGATCGTTCTATGGCTATTATTATTCTCTGCATGTTGGATGATGCTTTGGTTCCACCATGAACGGATTAAAGCCGTCCTCATCAGTGGTGCAGTCGGTCTAGTTGTGACCATGGTGTTTATCTGTTTCTCCGCTCCCGATTTAGCGTTGACACAGATTACTGTTGACGTGGTGACCACCGTGCTCTTACTCATGAGCTTATCGTTATTACCACAGCTCACCCCTTATGAGTCGAGCGTGTCACGTCGTTGGCGAGATGCATTGATTGCGATTATTGCAGGTCTAGGGATTGCATGGATTTCATGGTTGATCATGACCCGTGATCACAATTCCATTTCATGGTTCTTCATGCAGCAGTCTATCCCACTTGGCGGTGGTACCAATGTGGTCAACGTGATCTTGGTGGATTTCCGTGGTTTCGATACCTTTGGTGAAATTACCGTACTGGGAATTGCCGCAATTGGTACGCTGTGCATGATGGATGGTATGCGTGCTCATGGCACCACCATTACGCAAGGTCTAACCTATCGTTTTAATCCGTCGCCACTGATGTTCCGTATTACCTCATCTTGGATTTTGCCTTTGGCCTTGGTGGTCAGTCTGTATATTTTCCTACGGGGTCACAACTTACCAGGCGGTGGCTTTATTGCAGGTTTAATTACCTCTTTGGCCTTAGTGATTCAATATATTGCGCTTGGTCAAGACCGTGCCGAACAATTGATTGGTGCAAAATCAGGTCGCTTATATGAAGTGTGGATTGGTATTGGTTTAACCATTGCAGGTCTGACAGGGATCGCTGCTTGGCTATGGGGCCGCCCATTCCTGACCAGTGCCCATATCTATGTCTCACCTCCAATTTTAGGCGAAATGCACCTTGCCTCCGCTGCCCTCTTCGACACAGGTGTTTACATCACCGTGGTGGGCGCGACGATGTTAATGATTTCCGTCTTAGGCGACTCGCGTCACTCGAGTATGTCTGGTCCAGTTCCAAGAGGCGAATAAGATGATTAGTTTAGAATTTTTACTCGCTTCAGCCATTGGCTTACTGACCGCAACAGGGGTCTACCTGATTTTGCGGGCACGTACCTTTCCTGTCGTGCTGGGTTTAGCCATGATTGGCTATGCTGTGAACTTATTTTTATTTGTCATGGGACGTATTCATGTCAACGCACCGGCTGTGTTAACTGAAACCACCAAAGCGACCGACCCTTTACCGCAAGCCTTGGTCCTGACCGCCATTGTGATTGGCTTTGCGACCACAGCCTTTATCGTACAATTGGCTCTGCGTAGCCGCTATGAAACCGGAACAGATCATGTGGACTCCAAAGAAGAAATACCGCAAATTGACCCGCGGGAGGATGAGCCATAATGCATGACTTCATCCAATTTTGGACTACGCATAGCCCGATTTTCAGTATTTTAATTCCTGCAATTACTGCATTTATTTTAGTCCTGCTGGGCAACCCCGGCTCTGGTTCTTTGGCGCATGACTGGCGACAACCTTGGCGTCGTGGAATCAGTTATGTTTCAGGCATTCTCGGGCTGATCACATCTATCAGTTATTTGATGATCGCCAGCTCTGGTCAAGTTTTGGTTTATAACCTGAGTGAATGGGCCGCACCATTCGGCATCGTCTTAGTCCTAGATCGACTCTCAGCTTTCATGTTGGTGCTGACCTATGGACTTGCTGTACCAGTGATGTGGTTTGCCAGCAAAGAATGGGACGAGCGTGGTCGTTATTTCCATGCCATGTGCCATTTCTTACTGATGGGTTTGTGTGGTGCGTTCCTGACAGGCGATTTATTTAACCTGTTTGTGTTCTTTGAAATCCTGTTGATGGCATCATATGTTTTGCTCTTACATGGTCAAGGCAAAGCACGTTTTCAGCTTGGTATTCATTACGTCACCATTAACCTATTTGCCTCTGCCCTCTTCCTGATTGGACTCGGGATGATTTACGGCAGTGTAGGTAGCTTAAATATGGCTGATGTTGCACGACTTATGCCTTTGCTTGAAGCGGATCAACATCGTATTGCTGTGGCTGGTGCATTGTTACTGTTCACTGTCTTTGGCATCAAAGCTGCAATGCTGCCTGTAGGGTTCTGGTTACCAAAGACCTATGCTGTGGCAACCACGCCTGTGGCAGCCTTATTCACTATAATGACCAAGGTCGGCATCTATGCCATTCTCCGTGTCAATGGTACTGTGTTTGACGATGGGATTAGCCGTGAAATCTTACACCAGTGGTTGTTACCGATTGGCTTAGTAACCTCGCTCTATGGTGCCTATAGTGCTATCGGAACGGATCGCTTACGTCGTTTTGTCGGTTTTATGATTTTGTCTTCTATCGGGACAATATTGGTTGCGATTTCACTCTTTAATACTGATGCATGGGCTGCGGGGCTTTATTACCTGATTCACAGTACCATCATTGGTGCAGCTTTTTATATTCTCTCGGGTTGGATTACCTCACAACGTGGCGAATTTAAAGATCATTTTAAAATTGCGCCCCGTATGAAACAGCATAATACCGTTGCTGTTTGCTATTTCATCATTGCGTTGATGATGGCTGGTCTACCGCCATTTAGTGGATTTTTGGGTAAAGTATTTCTCTTGCAAGCAACGGCCAATTCACCTTACCAAATTATGATTATTTTGATCGTATTGTTGGTGAGTTTACTCAGTATTATCGCATTCACTCGAGTTGGTTTTGTGCTTTTCTGGCGTTCATCTCGCCCAGAAGATGATATTGATACTGAAGAATATCAGCGTTATCAGGCTTTGCCGAATAAGGCACCGCTTCGTAATGCCAAAACCATTTATCTGCTGTTAACAGCGCTTGTGGGATATATGGTTTTTGCTGCACCGATCTATGACTATACCTACAAAACTGCGCAGCAAATTCAAAACAATCCATTATATGAATCATTGCTGCTAAAAAAGGATGAAAAAGGTCAAATCATCAGTGTTCAACCTTATGATCCTGAAAATTTACCTGAAACTAAATATGGTGGTGAATCAGCCGATCCAAATGCACACCTCATTCCTGCATTGATTGCACCTGAAACTCTACATGGCGAGCATATTTCTGAGTATAAGCAACGCCAAATTCAAGGACAGCAACAAGAAGAAAAACTACCTGAAGAGACCCAACTAAAACCGATGGAGGCACCTTAACATGGCGAAAACATCTGTATTAAATCGCTGGTTTCCGCATCCATTGGTATCAGTCATGGTTGGTCTGAGCTGGGTGATGTTAGCGCACAGTCTAGATGCGGCCACACTCTGCATGGCCTTGGTTTTAGCCATTGTTATTCCACGATTGGTTCGCCCTTTTATTGACCGAACGCCGAATATCAACTGGCTGGCAGCATGTAAATTATTCTTTGTGGTGCTGTGGGATATTATTGTCAGTAATATCCATGTTGCAAAATTAGTCCTTGGGCCAACACATAAACTGCACCCGAAATGGTTCCGTGTTCCTCTCGATACACAGCATGAGGAAGTCAATTCTTTACTTGCGATGATCATCACCACCACACCCGGTACAGTGTCTGCTGGGATTGACCAAGACCGTGGTGATATTTTGGTCCATGCGCTGAGCACGGATGACCCTGAAGCGGAAATTCAAACCATTAAAGAGCGCTATGAACGCCCTCTCATCCTCATTTTTGGCGCTGATACAGGAGAATCCACATGACAATTTTACCGTATGCGCTTGGCATCTGTTTAGTTGCGGTGACGATCTCGATGTTACTGTGCCTCATCCGCTTAGTGATGGGACCCTCAATCGTAGACCGACTACTTGCTTTAGATACCTTATTTTTAAATGCCACCTGTTTAATTGTCATTTTAGGTATTTATTGGGCAAGTACATCGATGTTTGAGGGGGCATTATTGGTTGCCATGCTTGGGTTTGTGTCTACAGCCGCTTTAGCACGCTATTTCACCACTGGCCACGTGATCGACTAGGAGTCCATTAATATGCAATTAGTCATGGAAATTTTGGTCTCGATTTTTTTGGTTATTGGCGCTTTTTTCATGTTGGTCGGCGGTATTGGCATGGTTCGCCTACCCGACTTATTTATGCGTCTGCACGCACCGACCAAATCGAGCACCTTAGGCTTAGGAAGTTTTCTAATTGCTGCAATTATTTATGCAGCATTTCAAGGTCGTTTTGGTTTTGCAGAAATCCTAATCACGCTCTTTGCCTTTATCACCGCACCGGTTTCTGCAAACCTCATGGCACAAGCGGCATTACATTTACGACTGCGCTCGATGAGTGGTGATGCACCAGAAGCGCTCAATCGCCCTCTTCCTTGGCAACGAACTCGGCGCCGTGCCTTTCACTCTAAAATCCATTCAAAACCGGAAGATCTGGATTAATTCCAGATCCAGTTTTGTTTATGTCTTCGAGCTAAAAAATTCTTTGATTCGCATCCACATTTTTTCAAATACGCTACTTTGAGCCATATATTGCAAACGCTTTTGGTTATATGGCGTCGTTTTTAAACCATATTTTTCAGCTAAATCAATCAGCATATTTGTTTCATAACTACTTTGAAAATGATCAGACCATTTAGGCTGATATTGACTCATCTCAAGATTCGCCAATTCTTGACATCCTCACCCCCTTAAAAGAGGGTGATTCCTACAGCTAGACGCTTATGCCCAAGCGCAAGAATGTTTAGAGCTGAGTTTATATCTCGATCATGAGCTGTACCACAGCTCATGCACTCCCATTCTCTTATTCCAA
>NZ_VOZT01000079.1:0-11015 GCF_013419625.1 Acinetobacter sp. YH12070
TTCATATTAAGCTTTACGAGGGCGTTGTATCGTCTGACGAGACGTGTATCAAGATGGGAGATATTAAATTGAAGAGCATGCTCTTCAATTTAACCCAAAACTTGGGATTTGTGTAGATACCTATGTTTAAGGGGGGAGGATGTCAATACTTTTTAATAATGAAAATACTCTCTGTTTTTAAGCAACATCTTTGTGATTGGCCAGGCCATATCTTTGATTTTAGAGAGTTTGAATAGACAAAGATGCCTTGTCATTTTTTCATGCTCGGTTTGAAATTCCATGTCATTTTAGGACATGGACGGCGTTGAGGTGACAAGTATATTTATATACATTCGTCTTTTATTTTTGCTATTTATTTTAGTTGTTATCATTTAAGAACTTATTGAATTAAATTGTTTAATGCGTACAAATAAAAAAATTGTAAACAAAAAAAGGACGTCCAAAGACGTCCTGTTCAGTGCTGAAAGGGAGCCAACTTTTGAAATTACAGTCCCTGTAATTTTAAACGATTGGCATGTTGGCGGTAGAGCGCAACTGGGTCAGGTGAAAATAGGCTGCGTAGACCAAAGACCATATTCACTTCATCTAAGTGGTTGTGATTGTAGTCATCACGGATTACTTGTCCGATGTGGGTGCTACAGCGTCCAACCAAACCGTCATTGTCACGATTTCCATAGGCCAAAGGGGCAAGCTGACTAATCACTGTATCTAGTACATCTAATACATTCGTGGTTTGTGCTGTACCTGTCCATGAGTAGTAATACACGCCATTGTCGACTTTGGCACCCGACTGATTACAGTTCGCAGCCAGTGCTGCGGTTGGAAATTTTGCATTAAATTCAGCAGAACCTTTTTCACTGATCGCGGTAAGTGATGCATCAACACTGTTGGGTAGACTCGAGTTGCCTTCAGCCCAAGTAATAATCGGTGCTAAGAGTTGATCGCCAAGTACCCCAAAGACTGAGTTAATAGTTTTATTCGCTTGGATTTTATCTGCGACTAGAGAGCCACGATAAGTGCCTGCAACCCCAGTCACCGAAGCCACATATTCAGGTTTGATCGCTGCAATGTAGCGAGTTGTCGGTCCACCATGTGAATGACCAATGAGGTTCACTTTAGGTTGGCCAGTCAGGGCAAGGACTTCTTCGACTTGAGAGAGCAATTGCTCACCCCGAACTTCTGTCGACTCTAGCGGAGAAACTTGGGCAGCAAAGGTATTGGCACCGTTGCGAGCTAAATCTGGCAAAATTTGATAAAAATAATCCATGCCAAAGCTGTCAAAACCAATGCGAGTAAACCCGAACATACCATGGGTAAACACAATCGGATATTTGGTCTTGGCATAGTTTGCCGAGCTGTTGGCGGTGACATGTTGGAGTCCTGCCGCCGCTTTGGATTGTGTGCTGGCAATCACTGCTGATGCAGCGATGATTGCGCATAAAAGAGCTTGTGGTTTTTTCATCATTTCATCCTGAAATTGAAGTTGTTTTTAAATTGTTGTTTGCAGTTATTCTGCGAAAGGTAATTTTCCACCTTGATCATGTACAGATTCAAAGGTACTGACGCGGAGCTGATCTTCCTTCGATTTAAAATGTTGATTACGGAGTTGCTGCACCGCTTGTTGTTTAGCACTGTCACTCATATTGCTTTTCACAATGCTGTCACGCTCTGTGAGGTATTGATTTACGCTAGATTTCCAAGAGCTGCGCTGGCTGTCTAGATTTTCAAGGCGCTGAGTGGCTTCTGGACCAACTAAATTTAACCGCATTTGATGGATTTCTTCGCTTGAACCACCACGGGCTTTAATGTCCGCTGTGAGTTTGCGTAAATCTTCAAGTTTATTGATTTGTTCCAGATTTTCTTTCCAGTCTTCTGGGAGTTCATCAAACAGGGCTTTTAGTTTTTTGGCTTTTTCAGACTCAGACAGTTTTTTGTCATTCACCACTTCCATGCGTTTCAGCGTGTATTCGTGATAGGTATTTTCCTTGCCAAATAAACCTTCAATTTCATAATCAGAAAAGAACTGTTTTCTTAAATTCTGTGTGCTGCTGTAGATCGAGCGATAATATTGTGGAGATTCTTTGTCGTCACTTGGTGGCTGTAAATTACCTAATTGTTCACGATATTTCATATAGCGATCCCACAAATCATAAATTTGGGACAGCGCCGGTTCTTTATGACCTTGTGCAATGTAGGCTTTAAAATCCTTTTTGATTTGATCTATCGACTTTTCACCATATTGAGTGATGAAATATTCAAAACAATTCCGTGTTTGTTCGTTCACGATCAGGTGGTTTGAACCATCCATACTGATTTGACAGTTAACTTCCGTGTCTTGTTGACTTGGACTGAGCAGTGAAGAACCGCTTGTGGCTTGTGCTGTAGCATTTTCGCCCTGAGCTAAAGGCGTATTTTGTTGTTGAATCGATTGATCTGAAGGATCATTTTGTGATGTTTTTGGCGCAAGCCAATACATGAATGCGGCTGCCGCAATAACCACAATGGCTAAAATCAGCCAGAGTTTATTTTTTTGCATATCCCAATGCACCTTTATTCCGTTTTAATTGTTTTATGAGTTCTAAATGTGAACTCAATATGACATAAAAGAATGATAAAAACATAGAAAAGTTGTAAACGCTTAGCATGGATTGATACCATGGCGCAGTTCTCTTTTTGCCCTATTTTAGTCATGAAAAAAGCTTCTCCTAAGATTCAGCGTCGTCCAGTACATGGTGTATTTTTATTAAATAAGCCTTTGGGCATTAGCTCGAATGCTGCATTACAAAAAGTGCGTTGGTTGTATCGAGCACAAAAAGCAGGACATACAGGTGCGCTTGATCCGCTGGCTTCAGGTTTATTGCCGATTTGTTTGGGTGAAGCGACTAAGTTTTCACATTTCTTGCTCGACTCGACCAAGCGTTATCAAACCACGGTCTTTTTAGGACACAGCACCACGACGGGTGATGTGGAAGGTGAGGTATTGATGGAACAAGCCGTACCTGTTTTGACGGAAGCCACGATTCAGCAGGTGTTGGCACAGTTCGTGGGAGATATTCAACAAATTCCACCGATGTATTCTGCACTGAAAAAAGAAGGTCGCCCGCTGTACGAGTTGGCGCGTAAAGGCATAGAAATTGAGCGTGAAGCACGTCCAATTTCGATTTATGCCATCGAGTTATTATCATTTGATGAGAATAGTATTACACTCGACATCACCTGTTCCAAAGGCACGTATATTCGTGTTTTAGGCGAAGATATTGCCAAAGCATTGGGTACTTTTGGACATTTGACCTATCTACACCGTACGCAAACGGGGCATTTTGACCTCAATCCAACTTACACCATTGAATATTTGGAAAGCTTGACCGAAGCGGAACGTGAAGCATTATTGCTGCCGGTGTATTCACCCGTCGATCATTTCTGCAAAGTGCAAGCGCCAGAAGGGCGCGCTGAATATTTCAGTCGTGGCATGGAAAGTAATATTGAACATGAGGCAGAAGCACAGGTCTTGGTATTTGAAGGTGAGCGTTGTTTAGGGCTGGCTGAAATTACAGACCGTAAACGTTTGGTGCCTAAGCGTGTGTTAAATCTAGAGTAGCTGATACAGCATTGAAGACTTCTTATGGACATTGAAATTATTTTAAGCCTCTTATTTTTTGCATTTTTTGCCGGTGCAATTGATGCAGCAGTGGGGGGCGGAGGATTAATTCAAATTCCAGCCATTATGAATGCCATGCCGCACTTATCTCCTGCGACGGTGTTTGGCACCAATAAGTTGTCTTCGATTTTTGGTACAGCGTCAGCTTCCTATTCTTTTTTACGCCAAGTCAAATTCCGTTGGAAATTACTTGCGGTCATTGCAAGCTGTGCATTTGTTGCTTCTTTTGTGGGAGCAGCCTGTGTATCAATGATTCCTAAAGAAGTTTTACGTCCTTTTGTTTTGGTCATGTTGATCGTGATTGCGATCTATACCTTTGCTAAAAAACAATTCGGTCAGGTGCATGTACGCCAAGAACTGACCCCTAAAATTCTCGGTCTTGCCGCTCTGGGTAGTCTGGTGATTGGCTTTTATGACGGTATCTTTGGGCCTGGCACGGGCAGTTTCTTTATCTTCTTTTTTATTCGTTATCTACAAGCAGACTTTTTGCATGCCTCTACTTTGTCTAAAGTGGCTAACTTAACCACCAATTTGGCTGCACTGAGTTTTTTTGCGCCCACAGGCCATGTGTTATTTGCTATAGGCTTAATGATGGCTGTGGCGAATATATTAGGCTCGATCGTTGGTGTACGTGCAGCGATTAAATACGGCAGTGGCTTTATTCGAATTCTATTTTTGATTTTGGTGAGTATTTTGATTGTACGGCTAGGGTATCAAACCTTTACGGGACAAGCTTAAAACAAAACTTAACAGAGCTGCGCTGTATTCTGATGCGGATATGTTTAGTATAAAAATGAAGCACTTTATTTTGCTGAATTAAAAAAATACTCAGCTATCGCTAAGCATCAGAGGGCATCATCAGAATGAATATTTTTGAAGCTTTACGTCAAAGTCATGAACAACAAAGAGCGCTTGCAGAACAATTAGTACAAACTTCTGGTGATAGTCCAGAACGTCGGGATTTGTTTGATCGACTTAAAAATGAATTATTCGCGCATGCTGTCGGGGAAGACCGATATTTTTATATTCCTTTAATGATGACCGATTCGGGGCTGAATATTACCCGTCATGCCTTGGCTGAACATCATGAAATGGACGAACTTTTAGAGCAGTTGACTGAGACTGAATTTAGCAATCCGGGCTGGCTGGCCATTGCCAAAAAACTTTCAGAAACTGTGCATCATCATTTACAGGAAGAGGAACACGGTTTCTTTCAACAAGCCGGTAAAATATTGGATGATAAGCAAAAAGAAGCTTTGGCTAAACAATACTTAGCCGAGTATAAAAAATATAAAAAAGCAGATAAAGACAGCCTGACTGGTTAAGTCCTTTATAGAAGCTAGACTTTTTCGAACCTTGTATTTAAAAGCCTTGTATTTAAAAGCTTAGATGTAGGAGTTCTTAGACAAGGTGTTGAAAAATGGCGGCAATCCCGCCATTTTTATTTAACTATTTTGCCTTTAAAAATTTAGTTGGCTGTTTCCGATTTAGAGGAACGCATCGTTACCCCGACTGAGGCGAGCATAATGCACAGCAGTGCGATCCATTGCCACATGCCGATACGTTCTCCCAATAAAACCATACCCGTAATAGCTGCCAAAGCAGGTGAGATACTCGACAATGTGCCATAGCTTAGCTTGCTTAGAATCTTTAAGGCTTTGAGGTCTAGGGCATAGGGAATCGCTGTGGCTAAAATGGCAATCAATAGTGCTTTAGGCCAATATTGTGTATCCAATAAAGCTGCTGCGTTGTTATAGAGGCCGATGGGTAATAAGGTCAATGCCGATAAACTAATGGCAATGGTCAGTGCATGCATGCCAATATTTTGGTGTACCACTTTTTGCCCGAAATAAATATAAAAGGCCCAACAGAGTCCGGCAGCCAAGGCACACGCCGCACCAATCAGTGAGAAATTACCACTCTGGGCTTGTCCCCAAGGCACCATCAACGCAATCCCTAAGATCGCCAAAAACACCCAAATATAGTCACTACGATTTTTAATCGACAGCAATGCCAAACCTAGAGGCCCAATAAACTCCAGTCCTACAGCAATGCCTTGAGGGAGTTTGCCCAGTGACATATAGAACAAGACATTCATGAGGCACAGGGCTGCGCTATAGCAGAGTAAATCACGCCATTTTAAAAATGACAGCCGTTTTAAAATGTGCCAAGAGCGGAACATCAAACAAATAATAATCGAGGCAAAACAGAGTCGTAAAATGGTCACACTGAGTGGATCAAGCACCAAAAATAATTGTTTGGCGAATGATGCACTGATTTGATAGGAGATCATGGAGAGCACCATGAAAACAACAGCGAGAAGTTGTGAATTTGGCATGTGGCACACAGTTGTTGGGCGGTGTTTGAGCCCTATTTTTGAATCAGTACAGTATAGCGGTTAATGCTGACAGTTGAGTGAATTTTAACATTTGATCAAATCATGATGGGTTCTAAATTTAATATGCTAAGGTTCGGCTGATGTAAGAGCAGGACTGAGCACGTCATGATTCAATTTGAATTCAAAAAATTGAGTCTGAGATTCATGTAGTTCATCCATAGTCAGTGGGAACATATTTTGAATTTAAATGACTTTGGCTTTTTGCGTGGTATAGGTACACCCAATCGAGGCACAGATGATGACAGCAAGGGCTAACCACTGGGTCCACAGCAATTATTCATTTAAGAAAACAAAACCAGAGAGTGCTGCAATTGCAGGTTCTAGGCTCATAAGCGTTCCGAAACTGAGCGCCGTTAAATTGCGTAGCGCAATCATTTCTAAGCTAAAAGGGATGGCACTGGCCAAAGTGGCTAAAGCAAGAAAATAGAGGAGGCTCATCGGTTCAAAGGCATGTGCAGGATTCCCTACAAATAATGCAATTGGCATGAGCATACACATGCCGACAAACATACCTAAACAAACCGTATGGTTGCCTGAAACGCCAGAGGGTTTCTGACCTGCCACGATATAGAGTGCCCAGCAGGCACCTGCGCCAAGGGCGAGGACAATGCCAACGGGATCAAGTCGTTGTGCAGCTTGGTCAAAAGGAAAAAGTAGGATAAGGCCTAAAATAGCCAGTCCGACCCAAATAAAGTCAATTTTTCGGCGTGCAGCAAATAGTGCGACACTGAGCGGGCCAATAAATTCAAAAGAGACGGCAATGCCGAGCGGGAGACGATCAATCGACAAGTAAAATAATACATTCATCCCTGCTAAGGCACAGCCATAGCTCAGAATAGACGACCATTTCACTTGTTTAAAATTGATCTGCCAAACTTTAAAAATAATCGCCAAGATCAAAGCGCCTAGCATTAAACGCATGGCCGAAACGGTCAGTATGGGAAATTGACCGAAAAGATATTTGGCAAATGAACCGCTGCTTTGCATGCTGATCATGGCAATAAGCAAGATCAGCGGTGCTTGGACAGCCGGTGCAACTTTAAAATTTGGCATAAACTAAATTTGTTTCGATGACTCAAAGAGCGGGAGAGTGGCACTAGCCAGATTTTAAAAGTTTATAACAATAAAAAAACCACAGCCCGAAGGCTGTGGCTTCAGTGTCTAAGGTGATTAGAACAATACGCGAACTCGGATCGTACCTTCAACTTCGTGAAGTGTATCCAAAGCTTCTTTAGAAGCAGTTGCGTCAACGTCCATCACTAAGTAACCGACATCACCTTTGGTCATTAAAGACTGACCAGAGATGTTGATGCCGTGTTCAGCAAACAAGTTGTTGATTTTTGAAAGAACGCCCGGTACGTTTTTGTGGATGTGAAGTAAACGGTGTTTACCTTCAGTCAATGGTAACGCGATTTCTGGGAAGTTCACTGCAGATAAAGTCATACCTTTATCAGAGTAAGCAACGAATTTTTCTGCTACTTCTAGACCGATGTTCGCTTGCGCTTCCATCGTTGAACCACCCACGTGAGGAGTCAAAATCACGTTGTCTAAGCCACGAAGTGGAGAAACGAATTCTTCACCGTTTGCTTTAGGTTCTTTCGGGAATACGTCTACAGCTGCACCAGCAATATGACCAGATTTGATTGCATCAGCAAGATCTTCAATGATGACACATGTACCACGTGCAGCATTGAGGAAGATTGCGCCTTCTTTCATTTGAGCAAATTGGTCTTTGCCAAAGAAGTTGCGAGTTGATGGAACGTCTGGAACGTGTAGAGATACGACGTCTGCATTGGCAAGAAGTTCACCCATAGAACCGACTTGACGTGCATTACCCATTGGAAGTTTAGTCACTGCATCGTAATAAATCACGTGCATACCTAAACCTTCAGCAAGTACAGAAAGTTGCGAGCCAATCGAACCGTAACCAACAATACCTAAAGTTTTACCACGAGTTTCAAATGAACCAACTGCAGACTTGTTCCAACCACCACGGTGAGTTGAAGCAGATTTTGCAGGAACACCACGAAGTAATAGAATCGCTTCAGCAAGTACTAGTTCAGCAACTGAACGAGTATTTGAGTATGGTGCGTTAAATACTGGAATACCGCGAATCATTGCAGCATTTAAGTTCACTTGGTTTGTACCGATACAGAAACAACCCACAGCAATCAGTTTGTTCGCCGCTTCAAAAACTTCTTCAGTTAATTGAGTACGTGAACGAATACCAATGAAGTGAGCATCTTTAACCGCTTCTTTCAACGCTTCACCCTCAAGCGCAGTTTTACGGTAGTCAATGTTGGTGTATCCAGCAGCATTTAGAGTGTCGATTGCGTTTTGGTGAACGCCTTCTAACAACAAGAAACGAATTTTATCTTTAGGTAAAGAAAGATGTTGGCTCATTACGGCTCCGCTACAAAGGCCAAATTTAGTGCGCATATAATAGCATAGGAAGTCGCCCGATATACATTTCCTTTATGACCGACGTCATGGCTATTTTGGCGAATGATGAGTCAATATTTTTTAGATTTGGTCTAATTAACTTGGTCATATTCCTCGTGACATTTTGAAATCACGTTTTTCTTTGGGTTTTGTCAAAAAAAGCCCAGTTATAGCTTATAATGGTGCCGCTCAAAATCATCTTGAACAATTCCCTGACATTTTGATGCGCTCTGTTTCAGGCTTTTTCCCTTGAAATATGCGTTACCGCAGTTTTGACTGAATGAAGTCTGGACCTTTAAAAAACTTGTTTACTTCTTGCAAGGTCTGAAAACGATGAATGCTCCAGTCGCTTTAACCCCAGAGTTATTGACCCAATTGACCGCTATTGTTGGCGAAAGCCGTATTAAAACCGATGCGGATAGTCTCCAAAATTGGGGTCGTGACCATACTAAGCACTTCGATCCAAACCCGTCGGTCGTCGTTTTCCCTTCAAGCACAGAACAAGTTCAACAAATTGTAAAACTTGCGAACCAATTTAATGTAGCGATCACACCAAGTGGCGGTCGTACAGGTTTGTCTGCGGGTGCTGTGGCTGCTAACGGTGAAATCGTGGTAAGCATGGACAAGATGAACCAAATCTTGGAATTCTTTCCAGCTGACCGTATGGTTCGCGTACAAGCAGGTGTAGTGACTGAACAACTTCAGAACTATGCTGAAGAACAAGGCATGTACTATCCAGTTGATTTTGCATCTTCAGGTTCATCTCAAATTGGCGGCAACATTGGTACCAATGCGGGTGGTATTAAAGTGATTAAATACGGCATGACTCGTAACTGGGTGTTGGGCATGACTGTGGTTACTGGTAAAGGTGACATCCTGCGCTTGAACAAAGGCATGATCAAAAATGCGACTGGTTATGCACTTCAACACTTATTTATTGGTGGTGAAGGTACGCTAGGTTTAGTGACTGAAGCTGAAATCAAACTTGAACGTCAACCCCATGACTTACAAGTGTTGGTTCTCGGTGTGCCTGATTTTGATGCGATTATGCCTGTTCTACATGCCTTCCAAAAGAAAATCGACCTGACTGCATTTGAGTTCTTTGGTGAGCTTGCAATGCAAAAAGTATTGGACAATGGTCATGTACAACGTCCATTTGAAACACCATGTCCGTTCTATGTTTTACTTGAGTTTGAAGCACCATTTGAACCGATCATGGATGCGGCAATGGAAATCTTTGAACATTGCATGGAACAAGGTTGGGTACTGGATGGCGTGATGAGCCAAAGCTTAGACCAAGTACATAGCTTATGGCGTTTACGTGAAGACATTTCAGAGTCAATCGCACCATTTACACCATACAAAAATGACATCTCAGTTCTGATTACACATGTTCCTGCATTTATTAAAGAAATTGATGCAATTGTGGAAGCGAACTACCCAGACTTTGAAATTTGCTGGTTCGGTCATATTGGTGACGGTAACTTGCACTTAAATATTTTGAAACCTGCGGATTTAAGTAAAGATGAATTCTTTGCAAAATGCCAAGTGGTAAACAAATACGTATTTGAAACTGTGAAAAAATATGACGGTTCAATTTCTGCAGAACATGGCGTGGGTATGACTAAAAAGCCTTACCTCGATTACACACGTTCAGCAGAAGAAATCGAATATATGAAAGCATTGAAAAAAGTATTCGATCCAAATGCAATTATGAACCCAGGTAAATTGTTCGATCTTTAATTTTTAAAGACGTACTAGAACGCATCTTCGGATGCGTTTTTTTATGGCTATAAAACGCCTTGTTTGCCGCGTATGGATGAGAGACCACACATTGATTTTTGGAATGGGGTACTTCTTTTACATTGCTTAAATAGTGTTTTGGACAAATGTTCGGCATGATAGGACTGAATAATAAATTTGAGTTGGTTCTATGTATCGTTTAATTGCTGTGTCTGCATTGTGTGTGGGGATGTTGGCGGGTTGTGCGACAACGCAGAAAATTGTGTCTAAAGTCGGTTCTTCTGCTACGCCACTCGATCAGGTATTAAAAGAACGTCCTGATTTGCGTAAAGAGCTGTCGACTGTAGAAATTCGTCAGTACTTTAACCGTGTCGAGTCGCCAAATGCGGGGCAGGTGAAAGTGACGGAAACGGGTTTGATGGATGATTCGGTGAAATCAATTCGTACCATTTATAGTTTTAGATTGGTGGATGGTGATTGGCAGCGTGTAAATACGCAAAAGGAATATCAGTGCCAACGTGGTAAAAATACCAAGACTTTCCAATCGGCGAAGTGTCCTTAATAAATCTTTGATTTATGGTTGGAATTTAGGCATGTGTGCCTCATAAAAAGCGTATCGATTGATGCGCTTTTTTATTTCAGAAAGATGTCCCGTCCTGAAATAAGTTTACACCTTAAGAGACTTATTTTATGGAACATGCACAAGAACAACGAGTTAAACGCACACAACGTGATTATAGCTTCGCCTTTAAAATGATGGTTGTACATGAAGTA
>NZ_VOZT01000080.1:0-10450 GCF_013419625.1 Acinetobacter sp. YH12070
GTTAAAATGCTGTGCTGCTTTTCGCACAGACATTTCATCTCGAATCATAATTTCTATGACTTTATCTTTAAAATCTTTTGAATATCCCATATCTCTATTGTTCTATAGTTTTTAGGATTTGGCTATAAAACCTATGTACGTGCAGATAATTTGTTTGATGAGAACTATGTCGGCTCAGTGATCGTCAATGATGGAAACGGACGCTTCTTTGAACCCGCTGATGGTTTGAATTGGAGTGCAGGATTAAGTGTGACCAAAGCCTTCTAAAAGGAGAGTGATGTGGCGTTGTTATTTCAACCAATTCAGTTTGGAACATTGGGGCTGAGTAATCGAATCGTGATTGCACCCATGTGTCAGTATTCAGCCAATGAGCAAGGGGAGTTAAGCTATTGGCATGAGCAACAATGGGCGAATTATGCCTTGTCAGGTGCCGGACTTTGTATCGTCGAGGCAACGGCTGTACAGGCAGAGGGGCGCATTAGCTATGCAGACCTCGGCCTTTGGAATGATATGCAACGCGCACAGATGAAGGCACTATTGGCCAAGGTGAAATCACTTTCACCTATGCCATTTGCTATCCAACTGGCACATGCGGGTCGTAAGGCATCGACAGATAAACCTTGGGCAGGACGTGGACAATTACCCCCAGATCACCCTCAAGGATGGCAAACTGTTTCAGCAAGTGAGTTGCCCTTTAATGCCACAGATCATGCACCCCATGCTTTAAGCCGAGAAGAAATCCAACAGATCATTCAAGACTTTGCCGATTCAGCAAAACGTGCGGTAGATGCAGGCTTTGACTTAATTGAGCTACATGCTGCACATGGTTATTTGCTGCATCAATTTATGTCGCCATTGTCGAATCAGCGTAGCGATGAATATGGTGGCAGTCTGGAAAATCGCATTCGGCTGACGCTTGAAGTGTTCCAAGCCATGAAAAATACCGTTCCTGAAGATTATCCAATAGGGGTACGTATTTCCGCAACTGATTGGATGGAATATACTGAAGCACCGAGTTGGGATCTAGACTCGGCTGTTGGTTTGTCAAAAGCGCTTGCACAACTAGGCACAGCCTATATTCATGTTTCTAGTGGCGGCTTAGATGTTGCGCAAAAAATTCAATTACAAGCCAGTTATCAAGTGCCCTTTGCAGAAGCTATTAAGCAAGCCGTTCAGGTTCCCGTAATTGCTGTGGGTTTAATTACCGAAGCAATGCAAGCCGAAGGCATCTTACAATATGGCATGGCAGATGCGATTGGTCTTGCTCGTGCAATTCAATATGACCCGCGTTGGCCATGGCATGCTGCTGCAGAACTCGGTGAAAATTTAAAAATTTCTCCGCAGTACTTACGCTGTCAGCCGCATGCACAAAGAAGTCAATTTACGGCTTTCTAATTTTCAAAATAGAGGTCCGATCCACACTCTCAGGTTGAGGGTGTGGATGGAAGAGTCTATTACACAGGATATTTCGTATGGTCTTTGAGGTGATTGGTCCAATCTTTTTTCTTTTGGCCTTGGGATATCTGTCTGTAAAATGCAGTTTATTGAGTAAAGAACAGGTCGGAACCATTGGTGCATTTGTGATTAAGATTGCACTGCCGGCTTTGTTTTTTCAGTCATTAGCTTCTAAAGATTTGCATCAAATTTGGTATCCCGGCTATTTCTTTGTTTATACCGGAGTCACGTTTTTACTGTATGGCATGGCCTATTGGCTATTGTCGACACATTTTAAAAATAATATGTCGCAAACAGCGGTACTGTCACTAGGCGCTGGCATGTCAAATACAGGCTTAATTGGCACTGCAGTGCTAAGCTTGTTGGTCGGTCAAAATGCGATGACCTATACCTCATTAATCGTCATCATTGAAAGTGTGCTACTGATTCCAACGGTGCTGGTCCTTGCACAATTAGGAAGTTCACAGCAAAAAGCCAATATTGGCGACATCATCAAAAATACCTTAATGACCCTGTTAAAAAATCCACTCTTTGCAGGGGTAATGCTAGGGATTGGGTTTGCAATTTTCCAAATCCGTTTGCCTCATCAAATCAATGATGTACTGGCGATGTTAGGTCAAACGGCTTCACCACTGGCGCTGTTTGCAATTGGTGGTGGGATTGTCGGTATGAGCTTAAAGTATGTGAATGCTCAGAGCTTCTATTTGGTGATTTCAAGCAACTTGGTGATGCCTTTACTGACTTATTTAGGCTTACGTTATTTGACCGATGTCAGCCAAGAGATGTTATATGCAGGGACGATTATTGCCGCATTACCGATGCCGACGATTTTTGCCATGCTTGGACAAGTTTATGGCTTAAATGAAAAGACCTTAACGCCTTTGTTGATGAGTACTATCTTGGGCTTTGTCGTAACAGGTGTATTAATCAGTCTGTGGTGGGCGTGATTTTGATCAGCTCAAGATTTGCTTAAACCCATGAAAAAGCCCTGCATGTGCAGGGCTTTTTTTAATGCTCAATTAACTCTTTTTCGCATTGGCTTTAGGTGCTTTGGCTTTAGGTGCTTTGGCTTTAGGTGCTTTGGCTTGTTCAGCAATCATTTTATCCACGGTTGCCAAAGATTCTTTGGCTTGTGGAATATTTTCTTTGGCTAATGCACTGAATATTTTTTTAGCTTCAGGCAAATTTTGCGGGATGATATTGCCATTTACAAACATATTGCCCACCGCCATCAATGCAGGGACATAGCCTTTTTTTGCTAACTCTTGAATGCTATTTAGACCTTGCTGAATAGGCTTTTCATTTTTAGCTTTAAAGCCCGCACTGATGTCATAAAGTGCTTTGGCATGAATCGCAGGGTAGTTGCCTTTTTTAATCAGCGGATCAAGTTTGCTGAGTGCCAATTTATCTGACTCAGGTTTATTTTCTGCAAAAAGTAAAATGGCATAGTCGATGGAGGCATCATCAAAACCAGCCGAAGATGCGCGTTCTAAATATTGTTTGGCCTTATTGGTGTCTTGTTTTAAGCCCAGTGTGCCCGTTGCATAATTTTTACCTAAAACATAGTTAGCAACTGGGTAACCTTTGGCTGCAGCCTGTTCATAGAGTTGGATGGCTTTTTTCTCATCCTTCGCTACGCCTTGACCTGTTTGAGTAAGATAGCCCAAATTATAAATAGCCTGAGCATTACCTTTTGCTGCAAGCTTGCTCAGTGTTTGGTAGGCGCCATTCATATCTTTGGCCTTGACCATAGCTTCCACTTTAGCAAATTCAGGATCGACGGCATTTGTTTTAGTTTCAGCAAAAGCGAGTTGAGTGCTCATTGCCAAAATGCTTGCGAGTAGGATTTTTTTCATCTTGAAACCTTTTGTAAATCATACACATAATTCCGTTTATGTGTTTTGGTGGTTATTTTTGTCGGTTTTTACATCATAGGTAGATTTACGTAAATGTAAAGTGAGGAATTGTGATTTAAAGCGTTTTTATAAAATAATGTTGATTGCCCTTAGCGCTTTAAAAGCCATGACTTTATTGCATCAAAAGCCTTTGCAAAAAAGCAGGACTCTGATTTAATCGCGCATTGTTATTTTCTCTGAGGCAGCGCGATGTTTATTAAAGGCATTAAACGCAATTACGATAAAATTAATGCAGATGAATCGATTGCAGATGAAGATAAAATCGATGCGCTTTTGATGAAACTGGGTGCAGAGTTTTTAGTCAGTAAAGAGGATCGTGTTTATATTTTCAAAAAAGGTGATTTAGAAGCTAAATTTGATGCCAAACATGCGCGCGCCTATCATTTTAAAGAATATGTATGCAAAGATATGAATAAGTTGTTTCATGGATTTTGATTAAAATCATGATTTAAAAACAAAGACGTGAGGGGGAATACAGTTCCTCCTTATTTTGACTGTTGTGTACTGCAACAGCGTATGTGATTTAAAAAAACTTTAATTTTCAAAAGTATAATATTTTCTAAAAATATAAATTGAATAAAATAGATACAAGACATCTATGATGAATACAGATATACATGATTCATTGGGATGTATTTAAATATGAAAAAAATAAGCGCCATCTTGATCCTTGGTTTCGCCTGTTCAATGACCAGTTGGGCGCAACAACCCAAACTTGTACCGCATCCAATCCATTTAAAAAATGGCAAGCAGTTTTCATTAAATTTGCCTGCGCAGTATGAAATTATTCCTGCTGCCGAAGGTCTCAAACGTGTTCGTTTTTTTGCGCAAGCACCTGATAGCAGAATGTTTGTCACGGATATGTATGATCTAACAGATAATAAAAAAGGTACTGTGTATATATTGGATGATTGGAATGCTGACACAGGTAAATTTGGCAAAATCATTCCTTATCTGACCGGTTTGAGAAATCCAAATTCAGTTCAGTTTTATACCGATGCTCAAGGACAGGATTGGCTTTATTTGGCAGAAACGCACCAACTGACACGGCAAAAATTCAACAGAGGTGAAACTCAGCCTTCGGGTAAGGCTGAGGTTTTAGCGACATTTCCAGATTATGGTTTGAGTTATAAATACGGCGGTTGGCACCTGACTCGGACGATTGCTATTGGTGGGAATGGAAAAGTTTATGTGTCGGTTGGTTCGAGTTGTAACGCCTGTGTAGAAAAAGAAAAAGTGCGAGCATCCGTCATCGAGATGAATCCTGATGGTTCAGAGCAACGGGTGTATGCGGCAGGTTTGCGTAATGCTGTTGGGCTAAAATGGATCGGTAGATTTCTATTTGCGACCAATCAAGGTTCTGATCATTTGGGAAGTAAAAAACCAGATGAAACTTTTTATGCGCTAAAACAGGATGTCGATTATGGTTGGCCCGCATGTTATGCATGGCAGGGAAAAGTCTTGGCGGACTCTAAATTTAAACGTGCATCTGGCTGTAAAAATGTTCCATCGCCCTATGCTTATTTCCCTTCGCATTCCTCAGCACTGGGTTTTGATTATTTTGATCATCCAGACACAGATGACACCATCAAAAATTCTTTTTTAGTGGCCTTGCATGGCTCTACCG
The DNA here is from genome assembly GCF_013419625.1 of Acinetobacter sp. YH12070. Lineage (NCBI taxonomy): Bacteria > Pseudomonadati > Pseudomonadota > Gammaproteobacteria > Moraxellales > Moraxellaceae > Acinetobacter > Acinetobacter sp. YH12070. Next base: position 4,999 of record NZ_VOZT01000080.1, read on the forward strand.
AAGAAGCGATTGGCCATGGCTATCAAATTGCAATTATGCGTAAAGGACAAAAACTTGAAACCTTTATGAATGGCTTTTTAGTCGGGAAAACGGTAATTGGGCGACCTGCTGATATTTATAAGATCGATGAAAAATCTTTTTATTTTTCGGATGATCGGGCAGGGGTGATTTACTATGTGAGAGAAAAATGAGTGATAAAAAGCCAAAGTTTTAGGCTTTGGCTTTGAGTGATTGGATTTTAAAAAATTAATCTTTAATCGCAACTTCGTTTTAGGTATTACCATGAACCCGATGCGCCGCCGCCGCCTGAGCTTCCTCCTGAATCTCGTGAGGAAGATGAGGAAGAACTACTTAAGCTGCTTCCTGATGAAGAACTGCTGCTTGACGATGAAGAGCTGTAACTAGAGGAAGAAGACTGACTTGATTTGCTCGTTTTATTGAAAGGATTTAAACGCTCATATTGTTCATCCAACATTTTTTGACGTGCTTTTTCTTGTAAATATTGATTATAAAAAGCGGTGAGATAGGTATTTTCAGTCCCTGCTCTGAATCGATATAAAAACACTGCATATCTTAATAAAAGTAAAATAAAACAAGTGGTTATAGATGTTAATATAATGAATGATATTTGAGGATAGAATTCGATGAAGTAAAAAATGCCGAAGCCAAATAAAGCAAAAATCTGAAGTGGTAAGCTGTATAAAATAGTTTTAAGTAATCTGTATGGTTCATTGAAGGGAAGAAATATAGTCAACATAAAAGGGGCATAAAGAGGAATAGATGCGCAAAGTAAAAATGCAATTTTTCCAAAATTTAAATAACCAAAAATCAAAAGATGAATAAAAATTTCAAAGATAAGGAGTCCAATAAAAGCACCTAAGGCACCATTAGTACCAAATTTAATAATCACTTTTGTGTAACACCAATAGAGTGGGATACACAATAAGAATGATAGAAATATTCCAGCTATTGTTTTTAGAATGTGATCTATTTTTTGATCTTCGTTTTTAGGTTTACCAAGAGTAATTGATTTATCTAGTAACTTTTTTTGTGTTTCTTTAAAGCCATTAAAATAGTCATTATTTTGGAAATTTGGAGCGAGTGTGTGTCGAATTATGCGCCCAGCTTCTAGATCAGTGAAATCTCCCTCTAAACCATAACCTACCTCGAACCGCATTTTACGATCATCTTTTGCAACCAAAAGTAGTAAGCCGTTATCGAGCTTCTCATTGCCAATTTTAAGTTTATTGAATATCTCAAGTGCATATTGATCAATAGGTTTTCCATTGGTCGAGGGAATCATCAAAATTTTAAAGTCGATATGCTTTTGCTGATAAAGCTGCTCGTTTTGCTTTTTCAATTGGACAATTTCATCGCGGGAAAGCGAGTTGGTTTGATCGACCACATTGCTATTTTTTAGCTCTTCCAATACTGCTGAATCTATCTCGGCATAAATATTTGGTGATATAAAACAACTGAAGAGAATGAGGCAATTCAATAAGAAAAAGCGAAATGGGAAAGGGATGAGCATTTTTATAAATCTTTATATTTTGTTGTAATTTTAAATAGTAATCAGAATAAGAGCCAAACAACTTTTGTAATTTGGCTCTTATTTTCAAAATTAAGATGCTTAAGCAGGACGCGCCACATCACCATTCAATGCTTCAGGCAAGGCTAAAACAGTTACATCTAACTCTTCTAAAGCTTCTGGACGAGCAACAACCAATGCTACATAACCATTATCTACAGCCGCGCTATTGACGACTTGTACGCCTTTATTCAGCTGTTCGCCTTGTGCAGGAGCAGTACCCGTGCCTTGAATTGCATGCAACCAAGCTTTTGGTTTGGCTTTAAACCATAAACGTGCAATCACTTCCTGACCCAAATAACAGCCTTTGTCATAGTGGACACCTTCACGCTGATGTAGACGTAACTCTTGTGGTTGGAACACATGTTCAATGGCTTGGTCGATATAGGCCTGACCCGCTTGAATCGCTTGAATTTCCCATGCTGCAACATCCGTCGGTTCCGAAGAAAATGTCGTTTCATCACTGACTAAACTTGGAAAAACTGTACCAGTTTCTTCAAGTTTCATCTTAGAAAATGCACCAAATTTTTTAATATGTTTGGCAAATTCTTCGGCTTGATCTGCCGTAGTGACAATAGAAAAACTTTCAGCACTGTGTTTGGTGAGCCATAAACCAAAGTGAATACGGCCTTTGAGGTCGCAGATTGCAGTATAACGTGTTGCATTTTCTTCAAGGCGTTCAACATGCAAAGTCACTTGCCCTTGTAGAAATTTTTGTGCATCGACACCGTTGAGAGAAAAAGATGTGAATGCCATAGACGTTGTCATGACCAGCCTCAGTATAAATTTTAGATATCATTAATCATGTTATTTTGCAGCAAGCCGCAGTGTTAGGCAAACAAAAAGCCCATATTGATATGGGCTTTTGTACAGCATAGATCGGTCTTAGTGACTGTGTGTCGGCATATCGCTTGCAGTCATATCCATAGTGGAATGATGTGAAGGCGGTTCACTATTACAATCATATTGGTCGCCACAAATACGCACGGTTTCCATCATGCCTTGATCTTCATGGTCTAAAATATGGCAGTGCAGCACGAAGTCGCCTTCAAATTTTTCGTACTTGCTGCGCACAAAGATTTTATAGCCCTGTTTGACGAAGAGCGTATCTTTCCAAACGCCTTTCATTCCATGATATTGCGAGTCAATATTTCCTGCACCATCTTTATCTGAGCTGCCGATGGCACTGACATCGACACCATTTTCATTCAATATTTTCACGACTTGGAATGGATTGACATGGATATGGAAGGGATGACTTGCAACATTACTACTCAACTCCCACTCTTGGGTTTGCCCGATTGGAAGCTTGCGGACATAGCTATGGTGGGTATGGTCTTCATCGTGGTAGGCATCTCCAAAGCTTATCAAGGTGCCTTCATCGGCATGACGAATACCAAATTTAAAGCTGCCATCTGCATTGAACAGAATGTCAAAGTTGGTGATTTGCTTCGCCATTTTTTTGAGCATTTCATCGACTTCAGTAGTCATTAAACTCGCATGAGAGATAAAGGCTGATAAATCACCCTGTTCGAGCTGTGCAATCACTTCTGGTGCCAGTTTCAATTGGGTTGCCTGACTTTTCAAAAAGTTATAAGGCGTTTGCTGCGGTAGTTGGGTTGCTTTTACATTGACCCAACCGAGGAGCTGTGTATTAAGTTTTTCTTCCGGTGCGCGACGCAGTAGCGGACTTGATTCAGGCGCATTAATTTCATCTTCTAGATTCAGCTTGGCATCGTATACACAGTATTTATTGGTGGTCGGGAAAGAGAGCATGGCATCAAAGCGATAACCCGGCTGAAAAATTTCAATCCCTTGCTTTTGGATTTTTCCCATGGTCAAGCCGTCTTGTGCAAGGGTATACAACGGTAATGTTTTCAGCGTTTTAAACTGTGAAGACATCGACTTGCTTTGATACTTTTGACATTCACTAAGGGTTTGCTCTGCGGTAAAGAGCGCAGAATCAGGCAGTTCTTTGATGGTCAAACCAATGGTGTCACGGATACCGCCGTGAATCATGCGCCAGCGGTGGTATTGGTTCTGATCCACCTTAATTTCACCAAACATTTTGCCATTGATACTGGTAAAACGATTTTCATCCGCCCATGAGGTGGGTATATCGAGTTTTGAATAATCTTCTAAGCTATAGATGCAGGGTGTACCATTCACTTGGCTTAAATTGCTGTCGCAATCTTCATTGTATTGAATCTGCTGGAACAGCATGATTTTTTCATGGTCATACTGCTGGGTTTTTTGATTTTTCCATAAGATGTCCAAATCTCCAGTCTGCTGAATTTGCCCCTGTCGAATGACGGGTTTTCGCTCTCCCTCAATAATCAAAGGGCCAGCCATGCCGCTTGAGACCTGAATCGCGGTTGAACCATGCACATGCGAGTGATACCAAAATGTTCCCGCAGGATGATTCGGTTCGATCTTAAATTCGTAATGAAAATCTTGCTGAGGTTTTAAGCTCAAAAATACGTTGTCACTATTTCCTTGCGGGCTAACCCAGAGACCATGTGTATGTAAATTTGTGGTGTTAAAACAGTTCCCTTGGTTAATATTGGTCACTGGACTTGGACAGGTCTCCGTCGATTCAACAGGGAGATGATTGACCAGATGAATTTTTAAATTGTCACCTTGTTTCGCACGAATTTGTGGGCCAACCAGTACATCAGAAACACTGCCATCGCTATTTTTCGAGTTCCAGAGTTCAGGTTTAGTCAGATAGCCTCTGACCTGTAATAGGTCATTTTCACCCGTTTCAGGGTCGTATAAGGCTTGGCGTTTATAGGCAATCAGCAGTTCATGCTCACCTTGTGCATTGGCTTTCAAACGTGGTGGATTCGAGATGACAGTCGGTGAGTCTACTTCCTCTTCTTGAATCGTCGAATCTGTTGTCGATTGGTCGTTGTCGCCACAGGCAATGAAGCTGAGACAGCTTAAGAGGCAGCCAGCCCCAATGATGGTTTTAAATTTTGTCATGATCTTTCCCCAAAGCATAATGACGGTAGAACAGTAGTCGCTGATTTATTTAGCTAAGGTTTTGTAAATATTTTGATTATTTTGGCGAGTACAGCGAATTACTGTTCTTGTATGTCGTGCTTTTATTATCTGAGAGAGGGGTGATTCGACGCTATCCCTGCAAATAGGGATAAATTGAGAATTAAGATAAAATAAATAATAAAACCGTGTTTTGATTCACATTATGGCTTTAAGGCGCAATGAGCTAATGAAGTAATTTAATGCCTTGATTATTAAATACTAAAACTGATAAGACTGATTTTTAATCAATTTGGTTGATATTTAGATTAAATTAGGACTTACGCATTGACGGATTCAAAAAAGTATTAAAATACTTTATAAAGTATCTGTGATCAGACGAATTAAAAATGCTTCTACAGCAACTTGTACTCTACCCATTTATATGGGCTTTCTCATGACAGAACCGAACTCTATTAGCTGCACACAACTTGCCGAGACTTATAATATCTCGCATGATAGTGTAAATCGCTTTCTAGAGCGTGAAGACTACACACCTCACGACCTATATCAGGAAGCAATTCAACATATTGATAATAATAAACTTATAGTCAGTATTGATGATACTGTTTTAGATAAACCGTATAGTCAGCATATGGACTTAGTTAGCTATTTTTGGTCAGGCAAACACCACCGTTCCGTCAAGGGTATTAATCTCATTACCTTGTAAGTTGACAAAAATAACTAATCATGCGAAAAAGTTTTTTTAGTTAACAGATGTTCACACATGCCTCGAATTGTTTCTGTACCACTTAGTTTAGAACAGCGAGAACGACTCATTTTTCTGGCCAAGCATGCAAAACATTGGCGTGAAAGACAACG
>NZ_VOZT01000081.1:0-10300 GCF_013419625.1 Acinetobacter sp. YH12070
CATACTGGCAGGGCTTTCAATACTATTGAACACTCTTCAGTTGTTGTCAGAGTATTCGTCTGATGAGCTGAATGCGATTGCTCAGATCGCATTCAATTTATAAAAAATGTGTAGATACCTATGCCTAGAAGGAGAGGGGATAAATAAAGCAATAAAAAAGACCGCTAAAAGCGGTCTTTTTTAGATTTGAAGATAAGCGATTAAGCTTGGCCTTCAGCAGCAGTTTGCGCACGTTGCAAATTCGCTTCGAATTCAGCATCGAAGTTAATTGGTGTAAGCAATAATTGTGGGAAGCTGCCTTTAGTAACCATATCGTTCACTGCTTCACGTAGGAATGGGAACAAGATATTTGGGCAGTAAGCACCAAGAATGTACGGAAGACGTTCTTCTTCAACGCTATCGATCAGGAAGATACCTGCTTGAGTAACGTCAACGATAAATGCAGTGTCACCCGCATTGTTCGCTTGAACGACAACTTTCAGTGAAACTTCGAAGTGTGTTGGATCAACTTTTTCTGCAGAAGAAGAAAGGTTGATATTTAGTTCAGGCTGCCATTCTTTAGTAAATACTTGAGCCCCAGGTACTTCGAAAGAAATATCTTTAGTATAAATACGCTCTAATGCCAATTGTGGTTGAGCTTGTTGTTCTTCACTCATTGTTTATTCCTTAATATGAGGTGACGATTTATGTTTAAAATTAAGATAGCATGCCGTCGAGTTTGCCTTCACGCTCTAAAGCATAAAGTTGGTCAAAACCGCCAATAAACTGATCATTAATAAAAATTTGAGGAACGGTACGGTGGTTGGTGCGTTGCATCAATTCAACACGTACTTCAGGCGCTTCATTTGATAAATTAATTTCTTTATAAGCCACGCCTTTACGCTCTAGGAGCTGTTTTGCACGAATGCAGTAAGGACATACAGTTGTTGAATAAATCGTAACTTCAGCCATGTTAATCTCCTAAGAAGAGCTTATTTGCTTTTAACTAAAGGTAAGCCTTGAGCTTTCCAGTTGCTAATGCCGCCGTCTAAACGGTATGCATCTGCATGACCGACTTGTTGCAATGCAGAACCTGCCACTTGACCAAGGTTACATACAAAAACCAACGGGCGATCAGAAGTTTTTAACTCTTCAATGTGTTTTGTAATTTGGCTATATGGAATATTACGGCTACCGCTAATATGACCTTCGCGGAAGTCTTTCGCATCACGTAAGTCAATCAATTGAGCATTTTTAGCTTTAACTAAAATCCCTAAAGATTGAGGTGAAATTTTGCGACCATTACGCTGGCCTTCAAGAATAAAGAACAGCACGACCAATACAGCCAGCGTTCCAAATAAGAAGGGGTGATTCCCCATAAATTCGAACCAACGTTCCACAATTCACCTAACTACAATTTTAAATTGCCAAGAGTATAGCCCATAAATATGGTGATCAAAATCACCCCTTCAAGGGCATGAACAGAATAAAAATTAATTTTTTTGCTGCGCTTCCGTGATTTCGTCGATCAGACGTAAATAACTGTCTAATCGGCGCGGCAAAATTTCGCCATTTTGAGCCGCCATTCTAAGCGCACATTGCTTTTCATGTTTATGCGTACAGTTACGGAACTGGCAATAGCCCAAATGTGACTCGATCTCAGGGAAACCTTGCTGAACTTTTTCCAATTCTAGGTGCCATAAACCAAATTCACGGATTCCTGGTGAATCAATCAATGCAGAACCTTCACCAAACGCAATTAAGCGCGTAGAGGTGGTGGTGTGCTGACCGAGCGCGGAGTTTTCCGAAATAATATTGGTTTTTTGCGCAGCATCCGGAACAATGGCATTAATTAAAGTACTTTTACCAACCCCAGACTGACCTACAAATGCGACAGTTTCACCAGAAAGTCGAGCAGAAAGTGTGCTTAAGTCACCATCGGATTGGGTTTGCATGACCTCATAGCCCAAGTCACGATATTCTTGTAATAGCGTTAAGATCGGATCGTTGTCTTTAAGCAAATCGGATTTATTTAAGACCAATAAAGCTGGAATATCAGCATCTGCACAGGCCACTAAATAGCGGTCAATCAGGCCTGGCGCTGGCTCAGGAAGTGGTGCAAATACAATCACAATCAGGCTGACATTGGCTGCGACAGGTTTCACTTTGTGATAACGGTCAGGGCGTGTCAGTAAAGATTGGCGTGGATGAATCGCGGTAATAATCCCTAAACCTGTGATCGGGTCAGCTTGCCATTTGACACGGTCACCCGTCACCAATAATTCGAGATTGGTACGGGTATGGCAGCGCCAAACACTGCCTAATTCGATGGGTTTCCAATGTGGTTCAGGTTCACCAGCTTGCACAATAGGTTTTTCAGGATGTTGGTCGGGTGTAGACAGCGCTTGAACTTCAAGTTGACGACCATAATGTTGGACGACCAAGCCTTCCAAATCTGCAGAAGTATCGATTTCTTCCTGACGAGATTTATGTTGCTTCTGAATGCGACGTTGCTGCTGTTCAGTCAGTCGGCGCTTACGAATTAAAGCCATTCATATCCTAAAAAACCATGAAAACTAGATGGCAAAAATAGCATGAAAGCAGGGTCTATTTACAGCGCAAGCCCAATAAATTTGCTACTATGTTCATTTTTACAGCCTAATAAGATTGCACATTTATGAGCAGCACACCTGATACACGCCTGATTTGGATTGACCTTGAAATGACAGGTCTAGATACAGATAACGACCAGATTATTGAAGTTGCAACAATTGTGACGGATGATAATTTAAATATTCTGGCGGAAGGGCCTGTGCTTGCGGTACATCAGTCTGACCGTGTGCTCAATGCGATGGATGAATGGAATACTCGCCAACATGGTCAATCAGGCCTAATCGAACGTGTACGTCGTAGTAAATTGACAGCACAAGATGCTGAACAGCAAACTTTAGAATTTTTGAAAAAATGGGTGAATCCAAAATCATCACCAATGTGTGGTAACTCAATTTGCCAAGATCGTCGTTTCTTACATCGTTTAATGCCTGAAATGGAACAATACTTCCACTACCGTAATCTTGATGTATCATCAGTGAAAGAATTGGCGAAACGCTGGCGCCCAGAGATCATGGGTGGCTTGAAAAAGAATGCCTCGCATTTGGCGATGGATGATATCCGTGACTCCATTGCAGAGCTTAAATACTACCGTGAATATTTCTTTATTATGAATAAAGACTAAGGTTGTAAGATTGAAAAAGAGGCGAAAGCCTCTTTTTTTAGCGCTACTTTCTCAACTTTTCTGCATTGAGTTTTTTGAGGTTTAATGCCTCGAAAACTACCCATAAACACAACATAATTATAAATTGTTGTTCACTTTCATAGTGTGCAAAAGCCACCAATGCGAACAGAGTGAGAAATAGAATTCGGATGATATTGCTTAGATTCAAATTTTTCTTTTGATATATCACGATCAGTGTGGCGTAGGCCAAAATAAGTAGGGTATTCAGACACAATAAAATAGAAAAAAACATGGCGATCCTACATAGGCGGATAACAATATTATTTGAGTTTTAGTATAAATTTTAATCGAAATTATTGTGCTTATTTTCATTTGTTGGATCAAGCCATCTGTGTGATAGAAATATTACCGCAGTCAAAATGAAGGAGTTTTGTTAGAATGGCGCTTCTGTTTCCTGCTTTTGTACTTTTATGACTGAACTGCTCCAAGATGATGAATATGACCGCCGTTTTGCTGGCGTAGCCAAAATATATAGTGATGAAAGTTTTCATCATTATGAAAAAAGTCATGTCATGGTGATCGGGATCGGTGGTGTAGGCTCATGGGCGGTAGAAGCTTTAGCACGTACAGGTATTGGTGAGCTAACCTTGGTCGATATGGATGTGGTTGCTGCATCGAATATCAATCGACAATTGCCTGCCATGAGCACGACACTGGGACATGAAAAAATTGAAGTGATGGCAGAGCGCTGCCGTGCGATTAATCCCCGAATCAAAATAAATTTGATTGATGATTATCTTACGCCTGAAAATGTCAAAGAAATTTTGGCAGGTGCTCCTGACCTAATTTTAGATTGCATTGATGATGTGAAGGCAAAATTTGCCTTAATGCTACATTGCCGTTTTAATAAAATTCCGTTGATCGTTTCGGGTGGAGCAGGGGGTAAACTTGATCCGCTGAAAATCCGAGTCGCAGATTTATCAAGAACAGAGCAAGACCCGATGTTAGCTAAATTGCGCACACAATTACGCGGCAAAGGCATTTGTAAAAAGCCGAAAGAAAAGTTTGGGATTACCTGTGTTTATTCGATTGATAATCCATTTTCCAGTGCTGATGTTTGTCCAAGTGCGGGCTTACGTTGTGGTGGATATGGTTCAGCAGTAGTGGTGACGTCCAGCTTTGCGATGGTGGCTGTGTCAGAGGTGCTCAAAAAACTTGATGCAAAACGAGCAAAAGCATGACAGTTATCTCATTTTGAAAAAAATAAAGCACCGAATTCGGTGCTTTTTTTGTATATAGAATTAAAATCAGACACAATGTTGGAATAATTAAAATATTGATTTTTTTGGGGCGAGTATGTGGTTTTTACTGATACTAATTTTGGGGATGGGAGTACTTGCGTTTTGGATGTGGAAAAGACCCGATCCAGTAAAACGCGATCAGGCTAAAGCGGTTGGGCATGACTTGTGGATAGACCAATTAGATGCACAGCTGAAATTTGCAGAACGTTTAATGCTTGATGCACCAACCGACTATGCGCGTGCCTATGAGTTGTATCAAAATTTGGCCAAACAGCATGAAATTCCACAGGCCTATGTCGCTATGGGGCAGATGCATTTACAAGGTTTAGGCCGAGAAGTCAGTGTGGAAAATGCGCTGGCTTTATTGGAAAAAGCCAATAGTTTAGGCAGTGATGATGCTGCATATGTGTTGGGGCAAGTTGAAGAAGGTATCTATGGCGGTGTGCCCAATCTTGAAAAAGCACAATATTGGTATCGACATGCGATTTCACGCGGTCATTTGGATGCACAATATCGACTCGCTGAACTAAACCCAGAAGATCAGACACATGCCGAGCAGCAACATTTAGATTTGTTGCAAAAAAATGCGGACAATGGACATGCCAATTCACAGTATCAATTGGCACAGTTCTATTTAAACCAAGCCACGCCAAATATTACTTTGGGAGTGGAATATTTACTGAAAGCTGGCCAACAAGACCATATGGCGGCTATTCAGCAATTGCAGCAATTCTATGCACAAGGAAAGTATCTTGAGCAAAATGATGAAAAGTCATTGCAATATTTAAAGCGAGGATTGCTACTCGGGCACCAGCAGCAGTTGTATGAATATTATCAAGCGGTGTTGATGGGTAAAATCGACGTCGATCAGCGTCAGCGGGTTTATCATGATCTTTTGCAGCAGGCCAAAGAGCACAAAGTTGCAGCAGCCAGCCGATTATTAGGCATTGCACATTTTCATGGTTGGTATTTGGAGAAGCAGGAAACTTTAGGTTTTCGCTTTCTGACCGAAGCTGCTCAACTTAAAGATGCTGAAGCGATTAGTCTTATTGCCGCACTGTATTTTGAAAAGTATTTGGTTAGTGATGATCCGCAAAAAGCATTTGAGTTATATCAAACAGCGTATCAATTCAAACCATTATTCATTAACCAAGTCGGTTTGGCCCTATGCTATCTACACGGCGTCGGTGTTGAGCGAAATATCAAGCAAGCACAGCAACTTTTAATTGAAGCTGCTAGGCATTTAAATGATATGTCCATTACTTGTGTCGCTGATCAAAACTATGTGATTGGACGTTTTTATGCATTACCAGAGTATCCATTAGCACATCGTGATCAGTGTTTGAGTTATCTGGAAAAAGCCGCAGAACAAGGTTCGCAGGATGCTGCTTGGTATCTCTATCGTTTAGCTGTGGAAAATATCTTGCCTGATCTCTCATTTGATGATAGTCAAACACAGCGAGCATTGTTGAAAGCGGCAAAATTAGGTCATCCTGATGCACTCACGCAACTAGGTCTAGTTAATTTAAAAGGACAATGGGGAACACAAGATTTCCAACAAGCATTGCAGTATTTCTCGCAAGCGGCAGCATTGGGTAATGTGACTGCCTTGTACCAACTTGGTGAAATGTCAGAACATGGTTTAGGTGTGCAGCAAGATTTAACCCAAGCGCATAGCTATTATGCACAAGCGGCTCAGGGGATGAGTGCTGCGGCATTAACGCGATTGGGTTATTTCTATATTCATGGCATGGGCGTAGAGCGTGATCTTAAAATTGCACAGCAATATTTGGAAAAAGCGGCCTTGCAAGGCTATGTCGAAGCACAAGAACAATTGGAGAATATTCACGCATTTTTAAATACTAATTAATCGTGATTCAAGGCAGTAAGGTGGTATGAAGAGACCTGAAGTTTAGTTTGATGGTCTCTACATTTTTTTAATGCAGAAATAAATAGAGTAAAAATAACATAAAGAATTGATGTAGAAATTTGAATTTTTACTTACATAAAACCCAAAAAAGCAGGCAGATTATGCCTAGAAAAATATGAGTTTTTTTGATTAAATACCCCGCATATTTTATAAAAATCTGATTTTAGATAATAACGATGCTGAACAATATTTATTCTGCACTTGAGAAATTGGGCATTAGTCCACAAAAACGTGCCTTGCATATTCAATTTTCCAATACCACGCTGAATGAACAAGTATTCTTGCAACGTATTGATGGGGAACATGCCTTAAGTGAAGGTTTGAATGTTCAGCTCATCTGTCTCTCAACTTCTGCCACCTTAGAACTCAAACAATTTATTGGTACACAAGTCGCAATCGATCAGGTAACCGATGCGGGTCAACTTTTTCGTATTACCGGGATCATTACAGAAGCATTTCAAGGCCAAAGTGATGGTGCATTAACACTGTATAAGTTGACCTTAGAAGATGCAACGGCACTATGGCATAAGCGTCGTAATAGCCGCGTGTTTATGAATAAATCGGTCAAAGATGTGGTCGAGATTATTTTTAAGGAATGGCAAAAAAAGAGCCCACTTTTTGCAGCGAGCTTAAGTTTGGACTTAAGCGGCTTAAAAAAAGAGTATGACGTTCGACCATTCATGATGCAAAGTAATGAAACCGACTATGATTTTATTACCCGCTTACTACGCAGTGAAGGCATTCATTGGTTGGTTGATGAAGCTCAATCTTTTGTAACATCGTCTGCGACACCCATCGCAGCTCAAAAGCTACGCTTGATTGATGATAATAGTCAATATCAAGCTTTAGAGCGACGTAATATCCGTTTTCATCGCAGTAGTGCGACTGAAAAAAATGACAGTATGACCAGTTTTATCGGTCAGCGTAGTCTGCAACCGACGTCGGTACATGTGCAACGATGGCAGGCGGATGTGCTTGAACAGGACGAAGGTGGTGGTTCAGTACAAAGCAAGCACCTACATAGTCAAAATCAAGATAATGCGAGCTTAAGCTTAGAGCAGGCATGGCATTTGAGCCCTGCATGGATGCAAGATCTGAATGGTGAAGATGCTGCAACAGCTTCTAATAGTGCTCAAGTTGAACGTCTCAATCAAAATTTTAGTGATTATTATGCGGCTCAAGCCAAACAATTTATTGCCAAAAGTACCGTACGTGATACGCAAGTTGGTTATTGGTTCAAATTGGATGAGCATCCTGAAATTGATCAGCATAACGGTGCAGATCAAGAATTTCTTATTCTATCTAAATCATTTTATAACCAAAATAATTTACCTAAAGATTTAACTGATCAAGTGACCCAGCTGATCCATCAAAGTCAGTGGCAAGTCAAACAAAGCGATGCGGATGAACGCCAAGCCAATACCTTGGCTTTGCAACGTCGAAATATTACGACCGTTCCTGAATTTAATCCACTTACACATCGACCAGTAACACATCCGCAGCGTGCTAAAGTTGTGGGGCCTGCCGGTGAAGAAATCCATGTTGATGAATGGGGGCGGATAAAAGTCCGTTTTCTGTTTACCCGTTCTGATGATCATAGCCATGATGGTGGTGCAGGTGCGAACAATAATGACACAGACTCGGCTTGGGTTGATGTGTTGACCCCTTGGGCCGGCGAAGGCTATGGAGCGCGCTTCTTACCTCGAGTTGGTGAAATAGTTGTCGTTGATTTCTTTGATGGCAATATTGACCGACCTTTTGTTGTTGGTCGTATTCATGAAGCGCAGCGTAGTCCCACTAAATTTGACAATAAAGGACAATTACCAGATACCAAAAAACTCGCGGGAATTCGTTCCAAAGAAGTGGCGGGAGAGGGATTTGGTCAATTACGTTTTGATGATACCACGGGGCAAATTAGTACCCAGCTGCAAAGTAGTCATGGTGCGAGCCAACTGAACCTCGGTAAGCTCAGTCATCCAAAAGATAAAGCAGAAAGTGAAGATCGGGGTGAAGGTTTTGAGCTGCGGACAGATCAATGGGGGGCAGTACGAGCTGGACAAGGTTTATTGGTGTCGACTTATAAACAGGAAAAGGCCAATGGTGAACATTTAGATGCAGAGATTGCAAGAAAACAACTGGAGACGAGTCATAGTAATAGTAAGTCTTTAAGTGATATTGCAAAGCAACAAAAAACAGATGAAATTGAATCTGTTGAACAGCTAAAAGCTTTTGCCAGTGAAATAGAAAAAGATATCGCTAAATTTAAAAAAGCCATTCTTTTACTTAACTCAGTGGATGGTATTGCACTGAGTACACCAGAGGATATTCATTTATCAGCAACAGGCATGATCAACCAAATTGCCGGTGATAGCATTAACCTGAGTACGCAAAAAAATATTGTGGGACAAGCTTTAGGTAAGGTTAGCTTATTTGCAGCTCAAGGTGGTATTAAAGCAATAGCAGCGCAAAGTAAAGTCGAAATTCAGGCACAATCTGATGCTTTGGATATTTTGGCAAAAAAAGGAATTACGATTTCTTCTACTGAAGACAAAATAGAGATTAGCAGTCCTAAAGAGATTGTGATCACAGGAGCTTCTTCCCAAATTACTTTAAATGGCTCGGGAATTTTTGCTAAGACAGGCGGTAAATTTGAAGTAAATGCAGGGCAGCATCTATTTAAACCAGCATCGAGTGCTAGCAAGTCTGCACAACTTTCTACTTCTAATCCGATGAAAGGGGCCTTAGAACTGCTTAAGAGCTATGGTGGTCAAGATTTCTTTAGCGGAACTGGATTTAAAGTGATTGATGCTTTGGGCAAGCAAGTTACAGGAAAATTAGACGGCAATGGCTTTGCACAAGTCACAGGAATTGCACCGGGACCTGCGAAAGTGGAGTTTGATAAAGATCCACGCAGTGCTTGGGATTCAGCGAGTCATTTTAAGCGTGACTATCAATGGGCAGAAAACGTTGTACCGGGAGCTTCAGACTTGATTCAGAATGCACTCGGGTCGTTGGGGCAAAATTTAACTTCACAGTTAAAAGATAATCTCTTTAATTTAAATGCAGATTCTTTAAAAAATATAGGAAAAAATGCATTAAAAGATCTAGGTGGACAGGCATTAAATCAATTTAAAGACCAAGTCACCAACTCTGCACTATCTGCAATTTCATCGAAACTCAACTTGGGGCTTTCTGCTTCACAAATGGCAAGTTTGGGTCAGGGGGCACAAGGCTTATCCAGTGTATTAGGTGGAAGTGGAATGAGTAACGGCATCGTTTCTGGGTCAACTGCTGCCGCAGTTCAGAACTCACAAGCAACCATTGATAAGGATATAGTGGGCCGTAAAATTTCTTATTCCACACGCGCATTGACTTATACGGAAACCATTCGAGAAGGCTCTGCAACGCCTACGAATGTGACAGCTGCACCAGTCGCAGTGCCTAAAGTGCCTGAAATAAAAGTAGCGGAAGCTGCACCAGAAAAAGCGATACCTGTCCTTGCTAGTGATGATGATTGGGTGGACCGGAAACAATATTCAAGTCCTTACCTCACTTACAGTGAAACCACACGACCGAAAAAGAACAATGGTTAGTACTTCATAAGAGCGACAGCAAAACACAATTTTAAATATTTAGAATTTGAGTAATAGGTTTTTACATGACAATTGATCAAAATGTTCAAAAAGAACAACAGACAATAAATAAGCCAGCCGTAGAACTGGCAATTTTTAAGGCTCTAGACTAGCAGATTTGCACTTAGTTTTACCTAATGAGGTCCCACAACTCTGTTGCTAGCTCATTAGGCTCCCTCATCCAACGCCATTCTGTTTCTTTAAGATGATAATCAAAATACTC
>NZ_VOZT01000008.1:0-93156 GCF_013419625.1 Acinetobacter sp. YH12070
GCTAATAGAGTTCGGTTCTGTCATGAGAAAGCCCATATAAATGGGTAATGTACAAGTTGCTGTAGAAGCATGTTTAATTCGTCTGATCACAGATACTTTATAAAGTATTTTAATACTTTTTTGAATCAGTCAATGCGTAAGTCCTAGGATATTAATTTGATGTTGTTAAGCCCTGAAATTTTTACATCATTCAGGGCTTTTTTTTAGCTATATTTCAACTTATTTCAGTTCTTCAACCAACGTTGGATAGATTGATCCATCGACATCCATTTCGGTTTTATAAATGCCATTGGCAACATTAAATTTGTTCACGTGATAACTCGAGCCATAAAGTGAATCAAATCCTGTACCTTTTTTAAAGACTTGTTTATTGGCAGCCAAGTCCAATAAATGTGTGCCTCCAATAAACTGTTCATATTGTGCAGGGTCAACACCAACTCGGGTTGACATGATTTTCACTGCATCGGCATGCGTTGCAGGGTCGTTGATGTATTTAACCGTTTTATCCCAAACTTGAATAATTTTTTTCCATTCTTCTTTGTTGGCAGATAAATGCGTCATATTGACGGTTAATGTGTCGTAAATCAGACCGGGTTTATCTTTCGATGTATAAATAATTTTAGAGCCAGCAACAGCTTTCAGTGCTTGATTTGCGACCGGTTGCCACACGGCAATTGCTGCAATATCAGGACTCGCAAATACTTGTGGCAGCTCGTTGGTCATGGTGTTGACCAATTTCACTTCAGACGCTTGAATTTTTGTATCATCCAACGCCGTCGCCAAAAGCAAGTGATCAACCAAGCCTTTTTCTGTTGCGACACTTTTTCCTTTTAAATCGGCAAGGCTATTGATGCCATCTTTCGCGATGATAACATCATTACCCGCAGAATAGTCCGTCGCCATAATCATGACGCCTTTAGTGCCGCCAGAACCCGTGACTAAGTTGTCACCATTGGTGACTAGAACAGCATCCAACTGATTTGCCGCAAATGCAGATAGTGAAGCTGAATAATCAAACCATTTAAAGTTCACATTGACACCAGCTTCTTTCAACCAGCCTTTTTCAATAGCAACTTGCCATGCGACAAAACCAGGCCAGTCGCTATAGCCGATCGTGATGGCTTTTGTATTGACTGCGCCTTCTGCCTGAGCATTTGGTTCAGGTGTTTTGGCCGTATTGTCACAACCACCTAGTAAGATGGCGGTCAAAACGGATGCAGATAAGCAGGCTTTTTTGATCATAGTGCGATTTCCCCGATGGCATTACAGTTAAATTTGGTATTGGTATACAAAAACGATGATGTATTCGGATTGCTGACAGATTGAGCATGGTGCTTTGCACGATTTGGTCTTTGGTTGGCTGCATTAGCATGTGCTTGCTTTTGGTTTGTGATTTGATCTTTAAACTGACCTTGCGATCGATATAATTGGCCCATTTTAAAACTCCTTAATTCTTTGCATTTTGCGGAATTGGCGGCATTACAGCGTCCATCAACTCCAAATGTCCTTTAATCACACCTTTAAGTGCTGAAAAATGCTGACTGATAACTTTGAGCTCTGAACTGATGCCTTGCAGAATCATGACTTCTAAAATTTTGTGGTCATCAAGCTGAATATGCAGCGAGCTCACCACTTGTTCTAAAAACTGCTGCTGTAAATCTAAAAGCTGAATACGTAGCGCCGTACTACTTGCGTCATAAAGTAAGGTAAACGTGCCAACCATCACTTCGTTGCGCTGCTCCTGATCGGCAATCAGATGCTTATTGATCATGTCGACAATGGCCTGAGAACGGCTTTCATAATGCTGATCGACAATTTTTTGATCCAAAGCATCGACTGTTTTTTCAGGCACTGTAATACTGATACGCGCCAGCTTTTGTTTAGGCACTGTTTTTCCTTATTTTTTTTGCTGAATATAGAAACCCGCACGGGCGCTCAGTAGTTCAATAAATAAATGCTTTAATTGATGCAGAAATGTTGCAGATTGATGGCGGTTCATATGCATCTCCTGTTTAAGTAATACAAAATATTTATTTCGTAATATCGATAGAAATGCAGAAACTGTGCCAAGTGAGGAATATGAAAAATGATCGATTATTTTCTTCTTTTAACTTTCTTATAGATTTTATTGTTCATCATTTGTGCAACAAGTGCACTCATAGCGACTCATTTGCACTATTGCTGCGATGTATTATTTGATGAAAGACTATTTCTAAAGGTCGTTGTTCTTAAGCAAGAGCATTGACCGACATGCAACAAACTCGAAGTTCAATTTATTTCATCAACATTGAACATCATTTATACTGATTGATCATTCTATTCATCACTCAACGCCTATGAAGTATTTCAGCTGCGCGGTATGTTCTAACCAAATCTTTTTTGCCAATTCACACTGTGTCAATTGTCAGACTGCGCTGGGTTATATTGCCTCTGAAAAGCAAATGGGTTGTTTTGAAAAGCACAGCACTACGCTGTGGCTTGCGTTAAATCCTGAAATAAAGGGAAAACGCTTTAAGCCTTGTCATAATTATCAGCATCATCAGGTTTGCAACTGGATGGTGCCTGCCGACAGTGAAGAAATTTACTGTGAGTCTTGCCTGCTCACGCACACCATTCCCAACTTAGATAACCCAGACCATATTGTGTACTGGGCACGATTGGAACATGCCAAACGGCGTTTTTTATATTTGATGCAGCAGCTCAATACCATGCCGCGTCCTAAACGCAGTCAAGATGACCGTTTTGGGCTGCGTTTTGACTTTCTGATGCCAACAGAAAATACACCTGTCATGACCGGTCATGCCAATGGCATTATTACCTTAAATGCCAGTGAAGCAGATGTGATTTACCGCGAAACAACGCGTATAAAAATGGGTGAAAACTACCGTACACTTCTAGGTCATTTTAGACATGAAAGCGGTCATTATTATTTTGATTTGATCAAACATTTACACCCTGAACTGATTGAGGAATTTCGGGAACTGTTTGGTGATGAACGACAAGATTATAGTGAAGCTTTGAAACGACATTATAATGATGGTGCGCCGCAAAATTGGGCGGATTACTATGTCAGTTCCTATGCCAGTACGCATCCTTGGGAAGATTGGGCGGAAACATGGGCGCATTATTTGCACATGATGGACACTCTTGAAACCGCCTACTATGCAGGATTAGTGGTCAAAACCAATAAGTCAGATTTAAATAATTTAGAACTGAAAGAGAACCCGATTGGCGCTCAGGATTTTGACCTCTTGCTGCAACATTGGATGACCTTGACCTTTAATTTAAATGCATTGAACCGCAGCATGGGCTTAGATGATGCTTATCCATTTACATTGTCGAATCCCGTATTGGATAAATTACGATTCATTCACCACAAACTGCTCAACATGACCTTAAAAAACCAGCAGCACAATTAGATTAAATTTAACACGTGACAGTGTTTGAATCTCAAATCAACTTTTCGGTATCACAGTATTCGTACATTAGCTTATAGAAAGGATGTATACGTAGTAATTTTCTTGGATTGAGCGCTGTAACACCTGCCCTATTTTTACTATTTTATAAAGGTTAAAATAACAAAAAATAGATGCCTGTGACCTTTCCAATGATGCCTTTCACGCATTTACCCGCTCGTTTTATGTGTATCATCAGCCTGAGTTTGCTCAGTGGATGTCAATTGATCAAATTACAAGAAAATCAACTCAGTGCGTCACTAAATAATAAAACAGATAGCATATTAACCCATCAGAAGCTCAGTACATTTAGCCATCAAATCCTGTTAATGGTGAATGAAAGCGACCAATCTTGTTTAAATGCGCTTGAAAGCTGTATTCACAAAATGCGTAACAATGAAACTTTAGATATTGCTCAAGTCTATGCAGCAGCAAGTGAGCTGTACATGGCACGTGCTTTAAACGCCGATCAAAATCCACAATGCAAAAAAAGCTTAAAACAACACAGCGGAAAACTAGCTTCAAGTAAAATTAAAATGTGTATGGATCAGCAGCTTGCAGACTTTGATTTCAGTCTGCGTTACAGCTATGTCTATCTATTTAAATCCGCTCAAGCCCCAGAAGAACGCTTATTTGATTTGCGTCAGGGACAAGTCCGCACCTTTTATAATGTGGCTTTATCACGTTTAATCACCTCATCATTCACCCGTTTTGACTATCAGCAAATGCCTGAAAGTTTAATGCTGGGTTCATCGCTTTATCATTTTAACTATGAGTATTATCCTGAAATCAAAAATGCGGACATTGATAAATTACTGTCGAGCTATAATTTTAATTTTTCAGGCCTAAAAACCATTAACCGTCAGGAAGGCATTGGTTCTGAATTTGTCTTAGTCAAAAAAGCCACGGATCTGTCTGCTGCGCAGCCTTTTGTATTAGATCCTGAACAATATTATTCAAATAAACCTAACCCCAATATCCATACGGCACGGTATTTATCTGTCAGTGCGATCGCCGAACCTGCCAAGACCAATAGCAGCATTAGTGAAATTGTGTCACCGCAATCAGAGTTTAAGGTTGAATTATTTAATCCCTATCAATTTAAAAAGGCAAAAATTGAATCTCAGTCCTACACGCTAACGGCCAATTATTCTGTGCCTTATGGACTTTGGTTAGCCGAAAATAAATTAGGACAATCTGGCTATTGGACACTCCTGAATAAGGAAGAACATTTGCGCATGCCACATGTGTTTATGTTAGAGCCGTATCAACCTAATAAAAAGATTATTGTCATGGTTCACGGTTTAGCCAGCAGTCCTGAAACTTGGATCAGCCTGACCAATAACATTATGGGTGATCAAAAACTACGTGATCATTACCAAGTTTGGCAAGTGTTTTACTCAACCAATATGCCAATATTTGAGAGTCGCTTTCAAATCAATGCTTTACTCAAACAGGCATTTGCAACTGTTCAGCCCAATACACCATCGGCTCAGGATGCTGTCATTATCGGGCATAGTATGGGCGGCATCATCAGTCGTTTATTGATTAGCGATGCAGATATTTCCGCTCAAGCTATTCCACTCATGAACTATGAACAAAATACACAGTTACAACGTCATCCAATTATCCGCGATCGTTTTGTCTTTAAAGCATTGAAGCCAGTTAGTCGTGCAATTTTCATTGCCGCACCGCATCATGGTACTGACTATGCAGACCGCTGGTTTACCAATTTGGCGAAAAAAATCGTGGTATTGCCTTTAAGTTTTTTAAATGATGTCAATGTTGAAATCCCGAATGCAAAAAATTCAACTATGGGCCTGATTAAGTCTGGGCCGGCAGATTTAAGTCAACAATCACGTTTTATGCTGTTGACCGCAGACATCATGCCAAATAAAGATATTCCTTATCATTCTATTATGGGGAATCAGATGCAAAGCACTGAGCCGAGCAAAATGTCGGATGGCATTGTTCCCTATACAAGTTCTCATTTAGATGGTGCGGTGTCTGAAAAGATTTTCAATGGTGGACATTCCATCCATGAGTCTGCAGATGCCATTTTAGAATTGCGACGCATTTTGAGAGAGCATTTGGACAATGAAGCGTTGAATCAATAACGATAAAATTGCTTTATGTATTTATAAATTATCTTTTAAAAGCAGTGTTTTATTGCTAAATTAGCTCTATATTTTGGGGGCTTTATGACAGAAAAATTATACTATTGGGCTGAAAATTTAGAAAATTACACATCAAATAATGATAGTGAAACTGGTTATGATGAAGTTATAGAAATCAAACGACTTAATTTCTTTATTGGTAAAAATAACGCAGGTAAAAGTAGGTTTTTACGTGAATTATTTAAAACATCTCAAGGTCAGCAACTTTATAACTCACTACAATTCAGAAAATTAATAACTTTTAAAAATAGGTTAATCGTTAGCAAAAAATATAACAAACATGATGATTACAATCATTTTTTAACAACGATTGAACAAATTAAACCGTCCAATATCGGTTCTGTAATCACATTATTCTCAAATTCGCTTACCCACTTATCAAGATTCAATCAACTATCAGGAATTTATTCAAATAATAATATTCAGCAAGCTCAAACATATTTTAATCAAGAACTTCAGCAAAACCTAAATCCTATTTTTACAAATACTAAATTTTATATCCCTATCTTACGTGGCATGCGCCCTGTAACCGATTTAGACGAAAAATATCCTTATATAGAGCGTGCACAAAAAGACTATTTCAAGAATCAGAATAAATTTAATCATGAAAATATAATTACAGGAGAACGCTTATATTACGAGCTTAAAGCTCACTTATTAGGAGAACCTGAACACCGAGAACTTATTAAAAAATATGAAGAAAAATTAAGTCAGTATTTTTTTGATAATGAACCTGTCACTTTAATTCCAAAATTCGGAAAAGATGAACAAGGAAATGAGATTGATGTCGTTCATATTAAAATTGGCTCAGATGCTCAAAGACCTATTTATGAGTTAGGTGATGGCTTACAACAAGCGATAATCTTAACTTATGAAGCTTATATAAAAAGTAAAGACAAAGCAGGCAATCCAAAAACACATGCCTTTTTTATAGAAGAACCGGAATTACATATGCACGCGGGTATGGTTCGTCAACTGATGAACTTCTACTTAAATGAGACTCCACATTATTATTTCTTTACGACACATTCCAATCATTTACTTGATATGGCAGATGAATCAGATCAAGTGATGATTCAAAAATTTGTTAAACAACCCAAAGCTGGTTCATCTAACAATTTTGATTTTAAAATTTATCGCTGCGACCGGGATCGTGACTTACTTGCTTCATTAGGTGTGCGTCCGTCTTCTGTCTATTTGGCAAACTGTACGATTTGGGTGGAAGGCATTACAGATCGGCTGTATATCACTAAATATATGGAAAAATATTTAGCTGAACTAGAGTCAGCTGATATGGAGCTTTATAAAAAATACCGTAGATTTATGCCGAACTATCACTATACGTTTGTGGAATATGCAGGCAGCAATTTATCTCATTGGTCTTTTGATGATGATTATCCTAAAACACGGGAAGAAAGAATCGAATTTTTAAAGCAAGACCGTGGTCAAAGTGCAACTGCTGTTGCAAGTGACATGCTATTAATTGCTGATGGCGACATACAAAAAAATTCTGAAAAAATAAAGTTCTTAAGAAAGGAATTAAATAAAGAAAATTTAATTATTTTGGATTGTAAAGAAACAGAAAATACTTTACCTAAAGATTCTATTCTTCGTGTAGCTCAGAAAAAGTTCAGTAATATGAAAAGGAAGACCTCTCAAGGATTTAATATCGAAAAGCTAGAGGGAATTAATTCATTAGATTATTTTGATCATAAAGATTATGGCATAGGAAAATTATTGGATGATCAAATACGAAATCCAAGAACTTCTGCTGAAAAAACTGCTTTTGCCGATGGTACAGGTGTAGGAACCATTAAATATAAACTAGATTTTTGTCGTGAAATCATCAAATATTTTGATGAAAATCCTGATTGGGAAATGACACCAAAAGCAAAGGATCTATGCATCCGAATTTTCAAACATATTGAAAAGTGTAATTCAAATTAGAAAAAGACCGCCTAAGCGGTCTTTTTTAATTAAACATTAAATCCAATATGTTTACCTGTAGGTAATTCGACATCAATACGAAGTTTCCCACCCATTGCTTCTACATATTTTTTCATGGTTGATATTTTTAAATCATTACCACGGTTTTCGATTGCAGAAAGCGAAGGCTGTTTAATCCCTAAAGTTTCTGCTAATTCTTTTTGAGACATTTCCAACTCTTCACGAATCATGTGAAGATGCTGTTCAAGCATCAGTTCTTCTGCCATTTGCTGAATACGAGCTTGGCTTTCAGCAGAGCGAGCTGCCAATAATTCTTGTAAACTTTTTGCCATGTTAGGAATCTCCTAAACTCTTTAAATGCAAAGTGTATTGCTCATCTGCAATTGCCAGCATTTCTGTATAAAAACGCTTTTTACCGCTTTTATCACCAATGCATAACACAATCGCTTGTCTTAACGGATCAAAAGCAAAGAAAGCTCGAATCGGTTTGCCACGGTGTTGCACACGAAGTTCTTTCATATTGGTATATTTAGAATCATATACAGTGTCCACCAAAGGTCGACCTAAGCTTGGTCCTTGTGATTGCAACACAACCAAAGCTGCCAAGACCTTTTCTTGTGTCGAATCGTCTTGCTGAGCAAGCCATTCATTAAATACATCTGTGGCCAATACTGTCCACATAGCACAACCAAAATATAGACTATAAGCTATATCATAATTTAATCGAGTAAACACTGCAAATAAAAAACCGTCCTTACGGACAGTCTTAAAATTCCCTCCTTTTTCAAAGGAGGGTCAGGGAGGATTATTTAAGCCACTGGCGCCAAGGTAAACAACACTTGTCCTGTTTTTACCGTTTGCCCTTTTTCAATGACAATCTCTTCCACCTTCATACGCTCAGGCGCAATAATTGGAATCTCAATCTTCATCGCTTCAATCACAGCAAGCGTTGCACCTTCTTCCACAATATCGCCTGATGCACATTCGATTTTCCAAATACTGCCCGGCATGTGCGATTCCACTGCACAGCCACCTTCTGGAATTTGAATATCGCTGTCTTCTACTACAGCATCCAAACTTTCAGAAACATATTCTGCAAGCCCAGCTTCATGCCAACGACGACGTTCTTCATCAAAATTGGCTTGTTGGACATATTTAAATGCTGAGATAGATTCGGCATTTTCAGTCAAGAAGTCATTGTATTCTTTTAGATTCAGTACACCTTCTTCTACACGCAGTTTTAAGCGTCCTGCTTTAAAGTCCTCACGCATTTGCATAAGTTCAGTTTCTGAAACTTCATAAAACTTAATTTGGTCAAAGAAGCGTAGTAACCACGGCATGCCTTGTTCAAAATCAGGGTTTTTACGGTAGCGTGACCACATTTGCGTGGTACGACCCACAAATTGATAGCCCCCCGGACCTTCCATACCGTACACGCACATATACGCACCGCCAATACCGACAGCATTTTCAGGTGTCCATGTCCGTGCAGGATTGTATTTCGTCGTCACTAAACGCTGGCGAGGATCAAGAGGTGTTGCCACAGGTGCACCTAAATACACATCGCCCAAACCCATGACCAAATAACTCGCGTCATAAACCACATCTTTGACCGCTTGTTTGTCTTTTAAACCATTAATACGACGGATAAACTCAATATTGTCAGGACACCATGGCGCATCTGGGCGTACTGTTTGCATATAACGCTCTGTCGCTAGCTGGGTTTGTGAATCCTCCCAAGCGAGTGGCAGATATACGGTACGTGATGGGACTTGCATTTCAGTCACATCAGGCAGTTCAGCTTCAGCGACTTGTAATAAACGCAGTAAATCAATTTGATTAAGTTTGATTGAATCAAAATGGATTTGTAGCGAACGTATTCCCGGTGTCAGGTCAATAATGCCGGCAATATTTTGCTTTTGAACCCATTGCATTAAGGCATGAATACGGAAACGTAAGTTCAGATCTAAAACTAACTCACCATATTCCACCAACATGTAGTTATTGCCGGCAGGACGATACACCACATCAGGCGTACCATTCTGACCTTTTAAAGTATCAAGCACCGCATTTTTTAAGGTGGAAAGTTCAGGATAAAATGACTCATCAAATGCCACAACCTGCGTATCAGATGCTTCTAATTGTGCATGATATTTTTCATTTAAAAGTTTCGCTTGATGATAACTCACAGGTATAAATTTGACTTTGTCTCCTGCTTTCAATTGACCGAGTTTCCAAAGCTCAGAATTAATCACCACGGCAGGACAAACAAAGCCTCCTAAACTTGGACCATCTGGACCCAAAATAATCGGCATATCACCCGTAAAGTCGATAGCACCAATGGCATAAGCATTGTCATGAATATTCGATGGATGCAAACCGGCTTCACCACCATCCTCACGTGCCCATTCAGGTTTTGGACCAATCAAACGAATACCTGTACGGCTTGAGTTAAAGTGAATCTCAAAAGTATTGGCAAAGAAGGTATCAATGTCTTTTTTAGTAAAGAAGTCTGGTGCACCATGCGGGCCGTACTTCACCGCAATTTCCCATTCATGACTAAACGTTGGCACTTGTTCAGGCGCAAGCGCTGTCACTTGTTCAGATGTAAATGCCATGATTGGCAACATATCTCCAATCAATAAATTACGACCAGCATGACCACCAAACTGACCAAGGGTAAAGGTTGCTTGTGAGCCTAAATATTCAGGTACATTCAAACCGCCTTTAATGCCGATATAGGTACGGCAACCTGTGGCGATTTTTCCACATTTTAAAATCTGACCTTTACGCACATTCACGGTTTGCCACATTGGTACAGACATACCATCAAGCGTTGATGGCATATCACCACCCGCCAATACAATTTGGCTATCACAGTGGAATTTTAAACTTGGGCCTTGCAAAGTGCATTCAAGCCCTGCCGTGTTATATGCATTGCCTAACAATTGATTCGCAACATTAAGTGACAGCGGATCAATCGCACCTGATGGTGGCACACCCACATCCCAATAGCCCAAACGACCTGTGACATCTTGCACAGAAGTTTGAATGCCTGATTGCAACACTTCAATTTTTTGGGTTTTCCACTCAAATGTATTTAAGAATCGTGTGGTTTGCGTACCGGCTTTAAATACATCGCAGTTGATAATATTTTGTAGATATTCAAGATTGGTTTCGATACCTGCAACCGATGTTTTGGCGAGTGTTTCGGTCATTGCAGCAATTGCAGAGTCACGATCATCCGCTGTGACAATGATTTTCGCAATCATCGGGTCATAAAATGATGAGACATTTGAACCGGTTTCTACCCAAGTTTCATTGCGTGCCTGCGGATCAAAATCGACATAGGTCAACAGCCCTGCACTCGGTTGGAAGTTTTTAATTGGGTCTTCTGCATATAAACGTACTTGAATTGAATGACCTTTCGATTCAAGTTGTGCTGTTGGTGCAATCCAATCCCCACTACCGAGAGTCACCATCCATTCCACAAGGTCTACACCAAACACTTGCTCTGTCACACCATGTTCAACTTGCAGGCGGGTATTCACTTCTAAGAAATAGAATTCCTGTGTGTCGGTATCCATCACAAACTCAACTGTACCTGCCGAACGGTAATTCACCGACTGCATCAACCCAATCGCAACCGATTGAATATAGGCACGTTGATCATCATTGATATGCGGTGCTGGGGTTTCCTCAATCACTTTTTGGTTTCGGCGCTGCACCGAACAATCACGCTCACCGAGTGCTAAAACTAAGCCATTGCCATCACCAAAAATCTGCACTTCGATATGACGGGCATTTTGTACGAATTTTTCGAGGTACAAACCTGCATCTTTAAAGTTGGCTTGGGCTAAATAAGACACCGTTGCATAAGCATCTTTCAGCTCTTCTTCACTCCACACCAAACGCATACCAATACCGCCACCGCCCGCGGTACTTTTCAGCATCACAGGATAACCAATACGATTGGCTTCAAGCAGTGCTTCAGCTTCATCTGCCAAAAGCTGACTGCCCGGAAGAAGTGGTACATTGGCTTGAATCGCGAGTTGGCGCGCGGTATGTTTTAAGCCAAAGGATTTCATTTGCGCCGAATTTGGCCCTAAAAATACAATGCCTTGCGCTTCACACAGATCACAAAATTCTGCATTTTCAGACAAGAAGCCATAGCCCGGATGAATCGCTTCTGCGCCTGTTTGTTTCGCGACTTCTAACATTTTATCGACATTTAAATAACTTTGGCTGGCTGGTGCTTCACCGATGTACACCGCTTCATCGGCCAAAGTCACATGCAATGAATCACGATCTGCTTCTGAATATACCGCAACAGATTGGATACCTAACTTTTTAAGGGTACGAATAACACGACACGCAATTGCACCACGGTTGGCGATTAATACTTTATTAAACCCATATTTTATAGACATGGCTTATTCCTCGCCTTCACGGATGATCAATTGAATTTTGGTTGGGTTATAAGCATTACATGGGTTATTCAGCTGTGGGCAGTTGGAGATCAGCACGATCAAATCCATTTCCGCTTTGACTTCGACATATTTACCCGGTGCAGAAATACCATCATCAAACTTTAGATGTCCCTCACTTGTAACGGGCACATTCATAAAGAAGTTAATATTTGGACCGATGTGACGTACGTTTAAGCCATGTTTTTTGGCAATCGAATGTTGCGACAGAGCAATCATGAAATTATTACGGCAACTGTGCATTGGATATTTTTCATGTGCATAACGAACGGTGTTACTTTCACATGAACATGCCCCGCCTAAGGTGTCATGGCGACCACAGTTGTCATCATGAATAGTGGCAATTTTATTGCCAAAGTTGGTATATAAAGCTGTGCCTTTTTCTAAATAAATCTGTTGGTTAATCGCTAAAGTATCCGTCGCGCTATAACGCTCTTCAGGGTTTTGGCTAGAGATAAATAGCGTATCC
The DNA here is from genome assembly GCF_013419625.1 of Acinetobacter sp. YH12070. Classification (NCBI taxonomy): domain Bacteria; kingdom Pseudomonadati; phylum Pseudomonadota; class Gammaproteobacteria; order Moraxellales; family Moraxellaceae; genus Acinetobacter; species Acinetobacter sp. YH12070. Next base: position 12,536 of record NZ_VOZT01000008.1, read on the forward strand.
ACCGCTTGATTGCCTTCGAGGTCAACGATACGGAAATATTGCCCTTTTTTGACTTCGCACATCCAAGCTTCGCCGGCAGGACATACTTCGCTTAACACTGATTTTTCAAAATTTTGTGTTGGATTTACTAATGCAGTCATGATCATTCCCCTCAAGCCGTTAAAGCGTAATAGCGTTTATTATTTTGAAAAGCACGTTGATTTTGCGGGCAAGAATCACGGCAAACATCGGTGTCTGCCAAAGGCAACGCCTTAAATAAACTTAGTTGTACATCAGCAGAGTTATATTCTTCTGCTTGAGATAATCCATGTGGTGCACTAGATAAAAAGACCAAACAATCCATTTCAAAGCGCAGTTCAATGACTTGATTTGTATTGTCCGAAGCAACATAACTTAAGTTGCCATTGTCATCAGGTTGAACTTTAGAGAATAAATTTAAGGTACTGCTGAGGTCAGTTGCAGATAAGCCAAACTTGGTCATTTCAAGCAATAAGCTATCTTTGCCATTACGGTACATATCATTACGGGCATCTTGGAAAGTTTTGTTGCCGAATTGGTTTTCAATTTGCGATGCCGTACTTGGTGCACAAAAAGCATCATTCCAAGCGTGATCATCTTTGACTATCGAGATCATGGCACGGCCTAAATCCGACGCCAAAATATGACCTGTACTTAAATAAGCCGTGTGCTGCCCCTTAAGACTATCTGGCATGTTGTAACGTTCAAGCTTATCTTCACTATTTACACAGTACAGCGACACATTGGCATTTTGCCCTAGCGATTTAAGCTGTAATACTGCCCCACGCTGAATACGCGCTGACCAGTGGTGTCCACCCGGTAAAAGTTCAGTCCATAGTGCTTTATCGTCATGATAATGTATTGTGCTCATTGCAGCCTCTGCCTAATTCTTAACTGTTTACCTCCCGGGCTTTTATCCCTCCGTGCAGCTTTGCTTTGAATTAAAACGAAGCCGTGAACTCTCGGTCGCGGTCATACATGAAGATGTATCGGAACCCTAGATCACTTTATGATGTATGTAGAAATGCAAAGGCTGTGCCAATTTAGTATTACCAATTTATATAAACGTAATACTGCTATTTATTAGACTTTTTTATAGTATTGAGCTATAGCATGACCAAATCGGGTGCAGCCCATGCACAAAATTGCTGCAAAAATTGCAAAAAAAAAAGCCCAAAATCATTTTTGGGCTTTATGTAATGCATAAAAATTATTTTACCAATATCTCATGGAACATATGACGTAGCCATTGATGGCTGGTTTTATGATGGCAAGACATATGCCAATATTGCTTCACGCCATAGGTTGGAAATGCAATCGGTGCGTCAAATATTTTTAAGTTGCCGCGCGAAAGCAATACTTCACTCAAGTAATACGGCACAGTAGCAATCGCATCAGTGTCTTGCACGACTAAGCCTACACCTAAATAACTAGGTAAACGCATCAAAATATCACGTTTTAAATCAAGGTTAAGCAGCTCATTTTCAATATGGTAGTGCCCCATCCCTGCATCAATATCAATGTGCGACTCTGATAAATATTGCTCAGTTGTAATGGTGTCACCCTTTAATCGTGGATGATCCTTAGCTGCAATCACCACATAATATTGCTCAAACAGTTTTTGCTGATAAAAGCCGCTTTCCAAATGCGGTAAAAAACCCAGTGCCAAATCAATTTCACCATTCGCCATTTGATAACTGGTTTCAGTGGTAATCGGTCGTACATTTAGACGTATTTGTGGCGCATGTTTTTTTAGATATTGGCTGATTTTAGGCAATAAAACCAAATGAGAAACATCGGTCATGGCTAGAGTAAATTGTTGATCTGAAATGGCTTGATCAAAATTAATTGTAAAATTATTAATGGCTTCAACTTTACTCAAGGCTTCGCTGACTAAAGGAAATAATTGACGCGATAACTCCGTAGGCACCATTTCATTGCCGATACGTAAAAATAAGGGGTCGTTATAATGCTGTCGTATTTTATTTAAAATATTACTGACTGTAGGCTGACTCATTTGCAAGTGTTCAGCAGCTTGCGACACATTTTTGTACTTATAAACATGAAAAAAAATGCTAAGAAGTTTACAGTCCAATTCAAACACGAAAGATTTAGTCCCTAATTAAATATTGCAAGTTATGCTGTGCATCATCTGCTGAATTATACAAAAAGCCAATAACGAAATATTACTTTTATTGCAGATGAAACGCCAGTTTAGCCTGCTCAGTTGAGTTCAGCTTTTCAACACTCCAATCAGTCCGCATAATAGACATAGCTCGAATTTGGATATCAACATGCTTCAAGGAAAAAAACTGGTTTGTTTTGATTTAGATGGCACACTTATCGATTCTGTTGGCGTGTGGAATCAGGTCGATGCAGATTTGATTCAACAGTTAACTGGACAAACCATCCAACTGGGTTTAATTCAACGTGAACGTGACATTCAGCTGCAATTATTTAAAAACACCGCAGACCCTTACTTAATGTACTGTAACCATCTAAAAGATACTTATAAAATTGAACAACACACGGCTGATCAAATCAAACAGCAACGATATGCCATTTCACAGCATTTTTTAGAACATATCATCTTGCTTAAACCACATGCAGCGTTATTTGTTCAACAGCTCATTCAGCAAGGTATTCAGGTGGCAATTACCACCACGACCAGCTTGCAAAATATTTATCGATATCAAAAAAATATCAACATTTATCCAAAGCTGCATTTTGAAAATACTTTTGATCTGATCCTGACCCGTGAAAGTGTCAAAAATATTAAGCCGCATCCTGAAGTCTATTTACAGGCGATTGAACATTTTGCAGTAAGACCTGAAGAATGTTTAATTTTTGAAGATTCACTCATTGGTGTAGAAGCCGCAAATGCTGCGGGTATTGAAGTCGTTGCCGTGTATGATGCATATTCAGAACACGAAATTGAGCAAATCAAAAATAAAGCGGATTATTTTATCCATGATTTCTCTTCGGTTTTGAACTGAGTTAAAGCAAATAAACATTCGCTTTAGAGTTAAAAAAAGCAGCCCAATTTAGAGGCTGCTTTTGATATTTTTGCATCAATAGATAATTGATCTATTTTACTTTTTTATAAATTGATCCAGATCCGACTAAATTTCCAGTTTTTTCGTCAATTGCAAATTCAACAGCACCTGTCCCAGAGTTTAAAGCGAGTAAACCAGATTCAGCGACAGATGCAGGTACAGGATTTTTCTTTTCAGATTTACCACTTTGTTTATCTTTTAAAGTATTGGTAATGAAATAGTTTTCACCATTTTTACTAATAATCAACGCATTTTCAAGTTGCGGATCTACTGCGGTATTTTGCCATGTTCCAGCATAATCAGGCGCTGGACTTTGTTTACATGCAGTGAGGAGAACTGCGAACAACATCGCAAAAAAAAATTGAATCTTTTTCAAAATACTGACCTTCTTTGTCAATGAATTTTGCATTATAGAAAGCCTTGAACAGAACTTAAGACCGTTCGTGTTGTGCAAAAGTTTCAAACCAAGTGCTGCTGTTTTTCTTTTGTCATGTTTTGAAACATTTGTAGTCTTTCATAAAAAATAAGCCCACTTAATCGTGGGCTTATTTAAAAATTTTCAATCTTTAGATTTATACGATTTGACGCATTGAACCAGTTTCTTCAAAAGTGGCATGCCAAGATAAAGCCTCTTTTAAAATATGCGGCGTTTGACCACCACGCTCACATGCGCGTTCAAAGTAGCTCAACAATGCTGCGCGATAATCTGGATGCGCACAGATTTCAATGACTTTACGTGCACGCTCACGTGGTGAAAGACCACGTAAATCTGCCAAGCCCTGCTCTGTAACCACGATATCAACGTCATGGTCAGTATGGTCGGTATGACTCACCATTGGGACTACAGATGAAATCGCACCGCCTTTTGCAATCGACTTGGTTACGAAAATGGCAATGTGCGCATGACGAGTAAAGTCTCCAGAACCACCAATACCATTCATCATTTTGGTACCCGTCACATGGGTCGAATTTACGTTTCCGTAAATATCAAACTCAAGCGCCGTATTAATCGCGATAATGCCTAAACGTCGAATGATTTCAGGGTTATTAGATAGCTCTTGTGGACGTAACACAATTTTGTCTTTGTACTGATCAAAATTGTTCATCACGTGCTGTGCACAAGGCTCAGATAACGTCATTGAACAGCCTGAGGCAAATTTCATTTTTCCAGAATCAATTAGCTGGAAAGTACAGTCTTGTAGTACTTCTGAATACATTTCCAAATCATGGAAATTAGAATGCTCAAAACCGGCAAATACAGCGTTGGCAATCGAACCCACACCTGACTGTAGCGGGCCTAAATTTTCAGGCAAACGCCCTGCTGCGACTTCACCTTCAAAGAAATCAATCAGATGCTGAGCAATCGCTAGGGTTTCAGCATCAGGTTCATCCATTTTAAACTGGGTATCTGGCAGATCATTCAACACAATAGCTGAAATCTTATCGGGGCTGACATTGATCCCAATCGTACCGATACGTTCACCGACCTGAGTCAGTGGAATTGGCCCACGGTTTGGTCGCGCTTTCGGCACATAAATATCATGTACACCTTCGAGCACTGGGTTAATCGTATTATCAATTTCAATAATCACATGATCTGCCATTTCAATGAAATTGGCTGAGTTACCACATGAACCTGTCGGAATAATTTGACCATCTTCGGTAATTGCAGTCGCTGCAATAACGGCCACATTAATGCGCGGTAAATTATGATGACGAATATTGTCAGCCATTTCAGACAAGTGTTGGTCAATATACATGACCTCGCCAGCGTTAATGGCTTTACGTAAACCAGGATCTGCCTGATACGGATAACGACGTTCTATCGCATGCGCCGCATTGAGGCGACCATCGATACTATTTCCTAAACTAGCACCCGTTGCCAACGTGATACGAAGAGGATGTGAAACTGCATGATCTGCAAGTGCCAATGGAACCGTCTTTGCCTCACCTGCACCACCAAAACCACTTAAACCAACCACTGAACCATCTTGAATTAACTCAATCGCTTTTTCAGCAGACATTACTTTGTCGCGAAGGGAGAGTAAGCGAATGCGATCTAAACCATTCATAATTAAATCTCAAAAAATAAATATCTCAAAATAAACATCTTTTTTCGCCATCCCAGCGAACTGAGATAGCGTTTGTTATTGCTTATCTAAAACGTACTTATCTAAAAGCTTACTTATATAAATTGAGGCAAATTAAATCAGTTCAACCGCAATTGCAGTTGCTTCACCGCCACCAATACACAGTGCTGCGACACCTTTTTTACCGCCAGTGCGTTTTAAGGCATGAATCAGCGTCACAATAATACGTGAACCTGATGAACCTAGTGGGTGACCAAGTGAGCAAGCACCACCATGAATGTTCACTTTTGCTTCATCTAAGTTAAATCCATCAATCGCCAGCATTGTAACCATGGCAAATGCTTCATTGACTTCCCACAGGTCAACTTCTTGTGCATCCCAACCGGCTTGTGCAAGTACTTTCTCAATAGCACCGACTGGAGCAATCGTGAACTCTGACGGATGCTGTGAATTTGTAGCATAAGCAACGACTTTTGCCAGTGGTATTAAACCACGTGCTTGGGCCGTTTCTTCTGATGTAACCACCAAAGCAGATGCACCGTCAGAAATTGAGCTGGCATTGGCAGCTGTGATCGTGCCGTCTTTTTTGAATGCAGGACGCAGTGTAGGGATTTTTTCAGGCTTAGCACTTAAAGGCTGTTCATCTGTGTCAACAACGACGTCACCTTTACGGCTTTTAACGGTAACCGGCACGATTTCATTTTTGAAGAAACCGCCTTGAATCGCTGCAACGGCTTTATTGAGTGAGTTGATGGCAAAAGCATCTTGCTGTTCACGGGTATAGCCTTTTTTATCTGCCATATCTTGTGCCAGAATACCCATCGATAAACCTGTCTCAGCATCTTCTAAGCCTTCTTGAAACATGTGGTCTGTAGTTTTACCATGCCCCATACGATAGCCTGAACGCGCTTTTTCAAGTAAATATGGCGCATTTGACATCGACTCCATACCACCAGCAACCACAATATTAGCAGAACCGGCTTTAATCGCATCAGCTGCTTGCATCACTGCCTTCATGCCTGAACCACAGATTTTATTAATCGTGGTGGCACCCGTTGTATCTGGCAAACCTGCTTGACGCATCGCTTGGCGTGCAGGACCTTGTTTAAGACCAGCCGGTAATACACAGCCAAAAATAACTTCGTCAATATCTGTAGGTTCTAAACCTGCACGTGCAACAACAGCCTGAATCGCTGCAGCACCTAAGTCTGGGGCTGTACAAGATGAAAGTGAACCCTGAAAACCACCCATCGCTGTACGTACGCCATCTACAATTACAATCATTTCTTATTTCATCCTGTTTTAAATCTTTTAACCCCAAGGAACCATGACTGGTTCCTCAGATTTTCCATCTTAATGTTTTTCACAGTGGTTTCGATGAAACCTTAAGATTGAGCGGTGAAGTATTCTTCAGATAGCTGCATGATAAGTTCAGAACCTGCTTTAATGCGTTGAGCACGAGCAGCAAGGTCAGGTAGAACTTTCTCAACATAGAAATCTGCGAGTACCAGTTTGTTTTGGAAGAAGCTCTCTGGTTTTGCAGCCGCAGCTTTGCTAATACGCGCAAACATATACACAAAGCTGAGTAAACCAACAGCGTGCAGGTAATCGACTGCCACCGAACTGCTAAAGTCTGGGGTGGTCTTAGATTGTTCTACAATGAATTGCGTTAATGCTTCAACTTCGTCAGAAACTTGCAATGCTGCAGATTTAACTTTTGAATCAGCCATGGTTGCAGCAAAGTCACGAATTTCAGCAATGTATTCGGCAATAAATGCACCATTACATTTCGTGGTTTTGCGTCCAATTAAATCAATCGCTTGTACGCCATTTGTGCCTTCGTAAATCTGTGAAATACGTAAGTCACGAATGCATTGCTCCATACCCCATTCACGGATATAGCCATGACCACCAAAGCACATTTGCGCTTCTAAAGTAGCTTGTAGGGCTGTATCTGTTAGGTAGGCTTTTGCAATAGGTGTCAATAAAGCCACGCGGTCATTAGCTTTTTTCACTGCAGCTTCGTCAGTTGAATATTTTGTAATATCCAGTTGCTGGCCAACATACACAGCAAATGCACGAGATGCTTCGTTGTTGGCGCGTACATTCAACAACATACGACGTACATCACCATGTACTAAAATAGAGTCTGCTGGTTTTTCAGGAGATTTCACACCTGTCGCAGAACGACCTTGTAGACGATCAGTCGCATACTGTGCAGCATTTTGGTAAGCAAATTCTGCAGCGCCAATCCCTTGGATACCCATCGATAAACGTTCATAGTTCATCATGACAAACATCGCCGCAAGACCTTCGTTTTCTTTACCAACGATATAACCTTTGGCACCATCAAAGTTCATAACACACGTTGCAGAACCTTTAATACCCATCTTGTGTTCAATTGAACCCGCTGAAACAGCATTACGTTCACCGACTGAGCCATCGGCATTGACATGGAATTTTGGAACGATAAACAATGAAATACCACGTGAACCCGCAGGTGCATTTGGCGTTTTTGCTAACACAAGATGGATGATGTTTTCACACAGATCATGTTCACCACTGGTGATGAAAATTTTCGTGCCTGTAATATTAAATGAACCATCTTCATTCGGCTCTGCTTTGGTTTTAATGATCCCCAAATCAGTCCCTGAATGTGGTTCAGTTAAACACATAGTGCCTGACCATTCACCCGTATAAAATTTTGGAAGATAGGTTTCTTTTTGCTCTTGCGAAGCACGGTCATTAATCGCCATACCTGCACCCACAGTCAGTAGTGGATACAACATAAATGATGGATTGGTACTCCAAATCATTTCGTCAGCAAGTACTGTCAACATTTTCGGCATGTTTTGGCCGCCCCATTCTTCAGAAGCGCCTAAACCCACCCAGCCACCTTCAGCGAATTGTTTAAAAGCGTCTTTAAACCCTGTAGGCGTAGTAACAACACCATTACTAAACTGCGCACCACCTTCTTCATCTGCAGTACGGTTCAAGTCTAGAATAACGTTTTTAGAAAACTTAGCCATTTCTTCTAAAATGGCATTTGCAGTCGCCATATCAATATGAGCTAAGTTTTCATTTGACTGCCAGAACTCATCTGCATTGAATACATCATTTAAGATGAAGTCCATGTCCTTTAACGGCGCATTGTATATTGGCATTGTACTTTCCTTTTCTACAGGCTTTGTCAGCGTCTTTGACAAAGTACTTTTTTAAAGTTGCACGCTCCCGCACAAAATCATCAAATCAATTTTGTGTGGATTTTTTAAAGATCTGTTTTTTCAGATAGATATCTAAAAAGAATATAGATAATGTGTTTTTACCGACAAGTGAAAAATAACCACCTGATATTTTGAGCAGCATTATTTTATTACACTTAAATAAATTTATTGAGTTGACTAAATTTATAATTGGTAATTGATTAAAACCAAACATAATAGTACCCATAATCATGTTTAATTTAGGTTGTATTAATAACATAACAACCAAGACCGTTTTGTTAAATGCTGCTTTTGTTGTAAAAGCGAAAAGACAATAAATTAAAAAAAATAAAAATGGAATTTTATTTCAAAAAAATGACCTCAAGGGTTCAGTTTTATTGACATTAATTTTATGCTATGAATTCTATATGCTTTACGCACTCTACTAATGTGTTTATTTTTAAACCAATTTATGTAATATTTGAGACCATAGTGGAATGTAAGATTCACAAGATTTAGCTTAAGCTAGGCTTGTTCACCCTCAAGCTGTTTATGGAACAGGTATCATGAGTTCAGTACGCCAACAAAATTTTATCCTTCGCAAGGAAAAAATTTTAGCCATGGCAGAAACCCTGCTATTAGATAATAATCAAGACATCACCTTAAGTGAGTTAGCTTGTGAACTAGATATTGCCAAAGGCACGATTTATAAACATTTTAAAAGTAAAAACCAATTATATTTAGAACTGATTATCTTAAATGAAAAACGATTATTAGAAATTTCAAAAAAATATAATCATGATATTAAAACTTATGTTTCACAATATATGCTTTACAATATGTTGAATTCTAATCGAACTATATTATTACATGTCATTGAAGAACGCTTAACCAATAATGAACGTAAATTAAAAGAGTTATTTGAAGAGCTCTATCGTGTTCGTGAAGAACGTATTATTGAAATTAAGGATATGACCAGTGATTATTTAAAATCACTTGAAAGCGCAATGTCGATACGTGATTATTTATCTTATATTTGGACGGTCACTTATGGTGCATCCCTACTCCTCAATTCAACGCATTATCAAAAATCAATCGGTTCACGTGAACGCTTAATCAAGCTATATATTAATCAGGCGCTGATGACGCCAGATAAAATTTCAGCCGTATAGAATTGATTTATAAATAAAAAATCCGAACAATTGTTCGGCTTTTTTTTTCATTAAACAATATCTAGGTTATGCAATCACAGGTGGGAAGCCATCTTCGGTTAAAGCGCTAATCAATTGCTCTGCACTGGCACTAGATTCAACGTCAACTAATTTTGTAGCTACATCAATAGTGACCGTTGCATTTTCGTCTAAGTCTTTAATCGTTGCTGTTACGCTACGGGCACAACCACCGCATGTCATATTATCAATACGAAATTTCATGATATTCATCCTTCTTTTCTAATAACAACACTATAAACCTTGCCACGATTGTAAGGTCAAGCGGATTTAAATCTTTGCTGTATGGCAGCACTCAGCCATGCCCGTTTCGATTTGATTTAAAATCGTACAATCGGCTTGATCATTACCGGCACAGCCATCTACAGATTGTTGCAAGAGCTCAACCATGGCCTGTAAGTCTGCGATTTTTTGATTTAAGGTCTGGATATGTTTTAACGCCAATGCTTTAACTTCTACACTTTGCCGACTTTGATTTTTCCAAAGCCCAAGTAAATCTTTCATTTGTTCAGAAGAAAAACCTAAATCACGCGCATGTCTTAAGAAACTCAAGGTTTTAATATCGGCTTCCGAGTAAATTCGATAGCCTGCATCGGTGCGCTTTGCATTATTTAACAGCCCAATCGATTCATAATAACGGATCATTTTTGCAGAAATGCCCGAAGCTTTCGCTGCTTGTCCAATATTCATCTCAAGACTCCTGAAAAACTGGCCCTTTAAATGCTTTTAAACGTAAGGCATTCGATACAACAAACACCGATGAAAGTGCCATTGCACCAGCTGCGAACATAGGTGAAAGCAATATGCCAAAGAATGGATATAACACACCTGCAGCGACAGGAATCAATGCTGCATTGTAAATAAATGCCCAAAATAGGTTTTGGCGAATATTATTCATCGTCGCTGTGCTCAGTGCGATTGCTGTCGGCACCATTTGTAAATTACCCGACATAAGCACAACGTCCGCGGCCTCTATCGCCACATCTGTCCCTGTACCAATCGCCATGCCCACATCTGCTTGCGCAAGTGCAGGCGCATCATTAATACCATCGCCAACAAAACATACAACACCATGTTCTTTTTGCAACTGTTGTACAGATTGCACTTTTTGATCTGGCATCACTTCAGCGATCACATGATCAATTTTCAACTGTCGTGCTATGGCAGAAGCAGTATGTCGGTTGTCGCCTGTAATCATGGCCACTTTCAGCCCTAAATCATGCAAAGCTTGAATGGCTGCGAAGGTTGTGGCTTTGATCGGGTCGGCTACAGCAACAATGGCAGCAAGCTGTTGATCGATCGATACATATAGCGGGGTTTTCCCTTCATTGCCCATGCGTTCTGCCAGTGCTGAAAAGATTTGTGTTTCTAAACCAAGTTTATGCATCAAATGATCTGCACCAATATAAATGCTTTGTCCTTCAACAACCGCCTGAATCCCAGCACCAGTCACGGAATCAAACTGTTCAACTTCTAAAAGTTGCACTTGCATCTCTTTCGCAGCTTGTACGATGGCATAGGCAATTGGATGTTCAGATTTCTGCTCTACGGAGGCCAATAACTGAAATACACGATCTTTATCAAATGCTTCAGTGACTTCAAAATCTGTCAGTTTCGGTTTACCTTCCGTCAATGTCCCAGTTTTATCGACCGCAACCACTTGCGTATTTTTGAGTTGTTGTAAGGCTTCACCTTTACGGAACAATACTCCAAGCTCTGCACCTCGCCCTGTACCGACCATAATAGACGTTGGCGTTGCCAAACCCATTGCACATGGACATGCGATGATCAGAACTGCTACAGCATTGACTAATGCATAGGTTAAACTCGGTTCAGGTCCAACTACATACCAAACTAAAAAGGTGATCAACGCCAACGCCATCACCACCGGTACAAACCATAACGTGACTTTATCCACCAAAGCTTGAATCGGTAATTTTGAACCCTGAGCTTGTTCGACCATATGGATAATTTGTGCCAAAACAGAATCTTGACCTACCGCAGTGGCTTGTATTTTCAATGCCCCATTTTGGTTAATCGTACCACCGACAACTTCATCACCGGCTTTTTTCTCGACCGGAATCGGCTCTCCACTGATCATCGATTCATCAATATAACTGTTCCCAGACACTACAGCACCATCAACTGGGCAACGTTCACCAGGCCGTATTTCAATCAACATACCTGTTTCAACATCACTAATCGGCAAATCTATATAGCTTCCAGATTGCTCTACACGTGCTGTTTTGGGTTGCATGCCGACTAAGTATTGAATGGCTTGCGATGTTTTACCTTTGGCTTTCGCCTCCATAAAACGACCCAAAAGAATCAACGCCACAATTACTGCGGCTGCTTCAAAGTACACATGAACCGTACCTTGCGGTAATAATTGCGGAGCAAATGTTGCAACACAAGAAAAACTATAAGCAGATAAAGTCCCGACTGCGACCAAAGAATTCATATCCGGGGCAAGTCGCGCAAGTGCTGGTATGCCGTGCTGATAAAAGCGTCTTCCGGGTAGGATTAACACCAAAGTGGTTAATATAAACTGAATATACCAACTATTTTGTGTCCCTAAATTATGCGCAATAAAATGATGAAAAGCTGGAATCATGTGTGATCCCATCTCCAAGATAAAAACAGGAACAGCGAGTACCAATGCGATGATTAAATCACGTTTGAGTAACCGAGCTTCGTCGGCTTTTTTTTCTGCCATTGTCGGTTGTTGCTGCGTAGCAACGGTCGCATTGTATCCCGCTTTTTTTACTGCCGCGATCAATTCTTGTGTTTTTGAAACTGGCGCCTGAACAAAGGCTTTTTCACTGGCTAAATTTACCGTTGCTTTACTGACACCGTCTACAGCGTTTAAGGCTTTTTCAACCCGTGCTACACATGAAGCACAGGTCATACCGTCAATATTTAATTCAATATTGGGCTGTGCAATATGAAAACCTGCTTTTTCTACGGACTTCGCCAATGCAGAATTTTCAACAGATGCCAATGCCGTAATTGTGGCTTTTTCAGTTGCCAAATTCACTTTTGCATCGATGACTTCTGGAACTGTCTTTAAGGCTTTTTCAACACGTGCAACACACGATGCGCAAGTCATTCCTTCAATTTCAAGTTCAATCTGCTTTTGTGCAACGCCAAAACCTGCCTTTGCAACGGCCTGAATTACAGCAGAATAATCCACATTTTTATCACTCTGAACATGTGCTGTTTCAGTGGCTAAATTCACTTGAGCATCAGTGATGCCATCGACTTTTTTTAAGGCTTTTTCCACCCGTGCCACACAAGAAGCACAGGTCATCCCTTCAATAGCAAGTATGCCATCAAAAAGTTTGCGTTCTGTCGAATCTGTCATGGCAACATCCCAATCATATGTGCTTGTTTTAGGCTATAGCTTAAACTTTACCACAATGGGAAGGTCAAGTTTTTCTGACTCACAGCAAGGCTTTTCTTTAAGGTATAAAGAATTGCGAAGATTTAAAAACATAATCAATAATATTGAATAATGATTATTCAATTAGTTTATTTTTCTGATATTAAAACTACACATTTCCTCATTATTCAGTAAGATAGAGATTCGTGACCGCCAAACGAATTACTCTCTTTCGCATGTACAAACTGTCGAACATTTGCTTTAACTGCGCATATTTGTGTGCTTTTTTATTTTTAATTTTAAGTTGGAGTCGGGATCATATTGATGTTTGGGTCACTCAAGTGGTTATCCCTGCTGTCACGATATGCATACTCTTAGGCTTCCTGTTTAAATACATCGCTCGAAAGTTAGGACATGAACCACCTAAACGAAAAACTAAACAACAAAATGCCAAAAACGATGATCACGACGCGTCTTAAGACACGTACAAATAGCAAAATCATCAATAAAAAAGCCCATTCAAATGAATGGGCTTTTTTTCATGTCAGACCTATTAGTCAGCACTAATATCTTCAAATAAAACGGAAGAAAGGTAACGTTCACCACCATCCGGTAAAATGACCACAATGGTTTTGCCTGCATTCTCAGGACGTGCAGCAAGTTTTGCCGCCGCAGCCATTGCCGCGCCACTAGAGATACCCACTAAAATACCGTCGTGAGTAGCCGTTTTACGTGCCCACTCGATCGCTTCAGCACTTTCAATACCGATCACTTCATCAACAAGGTCTAGATCTAAGTTACCCGGAATAAAGTTAGCGCCAATCCCCTGAATTTTGTGTGGCCCAGGAGTCAGTGTTTCGCCTTTTTTCGCTTGGGCAATAATCGGAGATTCAGCCGGTTCAACCGCAACAGAATAAAGTGGCTGATTTTTCACTTTTTCAAAATAGCTTGAAATGCCTGAAATCGTACCGCCTGTACCTACACCTGAAACTAAAATATCCACTTTACCACCGGTCGCTTCCCAAATTTCTGGGCCAGTGGTCAATTCATGAATTTTAGGGTTTGCAGGGTTTTCAAACTGTTGTGGTAAATAATACGTTTCAGGATGTTCGGCAACGAGGCGCTGTGCTTCTTCGACCGCACCTCTCATGCCTTTAGCAGGTTCAGTCAATACGAGATTTGCACCAAAAGACTTCAACACCTTACGGCGTTCGATACTCATACTTGCTGGCATGGTTAATGTAATTGCATAACCTTTCGCTGCTGCAACAAATGCCAAAGCAATCCCTGTATTACCACTTGTAGGTTCTACAATATGCATACCCGGTTTTAATAAACCTTTTTCTTCTGCATCTGCAATGAGAGCTGCACCTACACGACATTTCACAGAAAATGCTGGGTTACGGCTTTCAACTTTAGCCAAGACCGTTGCTTCTGACTGAATCGCACGATTAATACGAACTAAAGGTGTATTACCAATCGCTTCAGCGTTATTACTATATACTGCGATACCTAAATTACTCGTTGCTGGAAAAGCTGAATCTGTTGTCATGACTATTTATCCCTTGTGTATTTATTGAATACGATCTTTAGATGATACAATTATTTTCAAAGTGTGCATGATTTTTTAAGCTAATGTCTTATATTTATGTGCATTTTGTGAAAGCTTGCACTAAAATCAAGCAATAAATTTAACTGATTAACTAAATTTAAACTTATAAAAATTAATGATATTTGATTTCATAAAAAACCATAGAAATTGTCTTATTTATTCAATGTATTAAGCCGTGATATCCGTATACTTGAGCTGTTGTTAATCGTATGGACATATCCAATGAATACCGATCTGGAAATCACTACTATGCGTGATTCTGCCGAATTAGTCGTGGGCGTTTTAAAGTCGCTGGCAAATACGGATCGTCTACTAATTTTATGTCATCTAGCACAGCAAGAATTGAATGTGTCTCAGATTGAAGAAATCACTGATATTAAACAGCCAACCCTCTCACAACAACTGATGATGTTACGCAAAAGTGATGTTGTGACCACGCGTCGTGATGGAAAGCAAATTTATTATTCAATTAAAGATGCAAATTTAGTTCAAGTTCTCAATACTCTTTACCAATTGTATTGCAACCAATCTTATAAATAACACTCAGTTATTTTAAAATTTCAAGCCAGACATGCTGTTCTTGCACCACTATAGATGAATTATCGCAATGGACAGCAATTCAATACCTCAATTTACCCGCAATACTTCTTCAAAATTTCAATATCTATATCTATTTCGAATATCCAAAGCTTTAAATCAGCTCATACTTTTTATTAATTCATTTAAAATGATGGTTTCTTACATATCCCGTAAATAAGCAGCGATATTGAACGGTCAAAATTTATTGCACAAGACTTCTTAGCACTTTTTGTGCATAATATATATGAAATTGTGATTTAGATAAGTTTATGTCAGATTTAAAACCTCATTTCTTACAGAAATTTCCTGCTTGGCAGTGGTTACAGCACTACAGCCCCGTGAAATTTAAATCTGATGTACTTGCTTCGCTGATCGTGATTGCCATGTTGGTTCCTCAAGGTATGGCGTATTCTATGCTGGCCGGTTTACCTCCAATCATGGGTTTATATGCCAGTATTTTACCAATGATTGTGTACGCCCTCATTGGAGGAAGTTCAACCTTATCGATTGGCCCTGTGGCAATCATTTCGATGATGACCTTCGCCACGCTCAATCCGCTATTTGAAGTTGGTTCGCCTGTTTATATTGAAGCAGCGACACTTTTGGCCTTAATGGTCGGGCTGATTTCTCTACTTTTGGGTGTATTCCGTTTCGGTTTTTTAATTCAGTTGATCAGTCATCCTGTCATTAAAAGCTTCATTATTGCTTCGGCACTGCTCATTGCACTGGGTCAGTTTAAGTTTCTCGTCGATGTCCCGCTTAAAGCCAATAACATCCCTGAGTTTGTTTTAAGTTTGTGGGAATACCTGAGTTTGACTCACTTTGCTTCACTCATCTTTGGTGTGCTGGCCATACTGTTTTTAATCTATGTGCCGAAAATATTGGCCACTCAATCGATTCAATCCCGATTCGGCTCTACAGCCTTTCTAAGTAAAGCACTGCCACTGATATTAGTGGTGATCTCGATTGCATCGGTCATGTTATTTGACCTGCAAAATGTCGGTATTAAAACCGTCGGTGAAATTCCTTCAGGTTTTCCACCCTTAAGCTTTCCACATTGGAACTGGGAACTGGTACAAACCTTACTGCCCGGTGCAACAATGATTACAATGATTAGTTTTGTTGAGTCACTGTCTATCGCCCAAGCTACTGCCTTACAACAACGAAGCCAACTTAATAGTAACCAAGAGTTGATCGCTCTAGGTTTAGCCAATCTAAGCGCTGGGGTTAGCTCCGCCTTTCCTGTGACAGGTAGCTTATCGCGTACAGTTGTTAATGCAGATGCAGGTGCAAAAACACCGATGGCAGGTGTGTTGTCGTCATTGCTGATTATCGTTGTCAGTCTCTACTTCACTGGTTTTTTCCAAGACTTACCTTTAGTGATCTTGGCGGCCACAATTATTGTTTCCATTTGGAAATTAGTCGACTTTAAACCTTTTGTGGATACATGGCGTTATTCAAAAGCTGATGGTATAGCGATGTGGGTGACCTTTTTCGGTGTGGTGTGTATCGATATTTCTACAGGTCTCATTATTGGCATCATTTCTACCTTTATTCTGTTGTTATGGCGCATCAGTCGTCCACATATTGCGGTGATCGGTTTAGTCGAGGGCACACAGCACTTCCGCAATGTACAGCGCCATCATGTCTATACCGCACCACATATTCTCTCGCTCCGTATAGATGAAAATATCTCGTTTTTAAATGCCAATACGCTTAAAGGTTTCCTGATCAATGAAGTCAGTGAAAATATTGACCTAGAACATGTTGTTATCAACTGCTCAAGCGTCAGTTCAATTGACCTCAGTGCCTTAGAAATGTTGGAAGAGTTAAATGCTGAATTATCAAAATTAGATATTCGACTGCATTTTTCCGAGGTCAAAGGCCCTGTCATGGATAAATTGCAGCACTCAAAATTACTCACTCATTTGAGTGGTCAAATTTTTCTCACCCACTATCAAGCCGTTACTGAGCTTGCGACAGCCAGTTCTGAGTACCAAATTTAAAGGCCTATTAGCTCACTGTTTAATCAATGCGAATTTGATAAACAGTGAGTTTTGAAGGGTTTACATTTTAATACACAAAAATAGATTATAAAAAACAAAGTTTTATTTTTAAATTAAATTATTTTTTAAGCATTCCACATTTTCGTATAAAATACAGGGCTAATTTTCATCATTTTGTCATTGTAATTCTGACAAGGCTCTCCTATGTTTTCAGCATTTACACGCTTGAGTTTAGTAACCCGAATTATTATCGCCATTATTTTAGGTGTATTGGTTGCTGTTGTGGCTCCGGGCGTTGCACCCTATTTAAGTTTGCTTGGTGATTTATTCATTAAGGCATTGAAATCCGTAGCACCGATACTGGTCTTTGTACTTGTACTGTCATCCATTGCAAATTTCAAAGTGGGTAGCAGTAATTCTTACATTAAACCGATTATGTTGATGTACGCTATTGGTATGTTCCTTGCTGCTTTAAGTTCAGTAGTAGCAAGCCTTTTATTCCCTAGTACATTAATTCTTGATGTTGCTGCAGAAAACCTTGTGCCGCCAGGCAGTCTTGCTGAAATATTGAAAAACTTATTATTAAGTTTTGTCGCAAACCCTGTTACAGCAATTTCTGAAGCAAATTTCATTGGTATTTTGGCTTGGGCTGTTGCCTTAGGTATTGCATTTCGTCATGCATCAGAGAACACCAAAGTCTTTTTATCTGACGCTGCTGATGCAGTGAATAAAGTGATCCGTTTAGTGATTAACTTTGCACCTATTGGTATCTTCGGTTTGGTTGCTGTTACATTTGCCGACTCAGGTCTAAAAACGCTTGTTAGTTATGCGCACTTACTTGCGGTATTACTCGGTACCATGTTCTTTGTAGCTTTGGTCATTAACCCACTAATGGTGGCATTTATGACTCGCTCAAACCCGTTCCCATTGGTTTTCCAATGTCTACGTGAAAGTGGTATCACTGCATTCTTTACACGTAGTTCCGCTGCAAACATTCCTGTAAACCTTGACCTTGCAAAGCGTCTTGGTGTACCAGAGTCAACTGCAAGCGTAGCGATTCCTTTAGGTGCAACTGTCAATATGGCAGGTGCATCGGTCACAATTACAGTCCTCACACTAGCAGCAGTTCATACTTTGGGCATTTCTGTTGATTTCAGCACAATGTTGATTTTATCAGTCGTTGCTACCGTTTCTGCATGTGGTGCTTCAGGTGTTGCTGGTGGTTCATTGCTGCTTATTCCAGTGGCTTGTGGCCTGTTTGGTATTTCAAGTGATATCGCGATGCAAGTTGTTGCCATTGGTATGGTCATTAGTGTACTTCAAGATTCAACTGAAACAGCTTTAAACTCTTCGACTGACGTATTATTTACAGCTGCAGTAGACCGTGGTTTAAGATAATATCCTGATATTGGATACTTTTTAAGGCGAGGCCATGCCTTTTCAAACTTTACCGCTTTGGATACAACTGGGTGCTTTTTTTCTCGCAGTGAATGCAGGAATGATTAATGTACTCGGCCTGGTGACGATCTTGCACCAGTCGGTATCTCACATGACGGGTAATGTCAGTATGTTAGCCATGGCCTTCATTGCATGGCAGCCAGCTACGATTATTTATTTGATTTTAGTCTTGCTCTGTTATGTGATTGGCTCATTTTATAGTGGGCTTATTCTTGGAAATAGTCACTTTAGCTTAACCCGACGTTATGGCGTCCCATTAAGCTTGGTGGCTTTTTTTATTGTCCTGTGTTGGCTGCTATTACCCTATTTTCCACGTTATGCTTTGCTTTGGGCATGCGTGGCGATGGGTGTACAAAATGCAATGGTCAGCCACTATAAAGGCACCATTATTCGTACCACACACCTCTCTGGTGTTTTGACGGACTTAGGTTTGGCTTTGGGTTATAAAGCTCGTGGACTTTCGGTTGAGTCTAAACGTGTGGTCTTACATTTATTAATTTTAGCGGGATTTATCGTCGGTGGCATACTTGCCAGTTGGCTTTATCCTTATTTAAAATTAAACGCATTCCTGATTCCTGCCGCACTCAGTTTAGTCATGAGCGCAGTATATTGGATCATCTATTTTCATTATCGACATATACACGATTAGTTGGAACGTACTATGGTTAAAAATGCATTACAGGCGCAACTGCTTAAAGCAGGTCTGGTCGATAATAAAAAGGCAAAAAAATTGTCTAAACAAGCCGTACATGAAAAACGTACCGGTGAAAGTAAAGATGCTGAAATCAAGGCGAAAATTGAGCAAGATCAGCAGCAAAAAATCGCAAAAGATCATGCTTTAGAGCAAGATCGTAAAGCAGTGTTGCAAGAAAAAGAATTAAAAGCTGCCATCATGCAAATGATTAATCAGCATAAAATTCGTGATACCGATGGCGAATCGACCTATCAATTTATCGATGATGCCAAGATCAAAAAGCTTTATATCAATCAGCAAATTTATAATGCCTTGGTTGCTGGCAGTCTTGTTATTGCACGGGAAAATAGCAACTATGCTTTTTTACCAAAAGAATTAGCCGACCGTATTAATGCGAAAATGGAAGGCTTTATTATTGTGAATAATTCTGAAGTGAATGAACAAACCACGGATGAAGAAGATCCGTATGCAGCTTATGTAATTCCTGATGATTTAATGTGGTAAGCACTTCAAATCGCCAATGAAGCTCCCGATTCGGGGGCTTTTTTTTATCAACATTAATCTTTTTCAGTCCATAAATATCGGTTATACCTTCAAAAAATCATTCCTTAGCACCCAATAAGTAACATTATGGACTATACATGTCGTAACTCCGTAAATTTTACGAGTATAAAATTGCTTATATAATCACCACAATTACAATAGTTTGATCATTAACCCTTTCATTTACTTCAATAAGAGTAGGATAATTTTGGAAAAATTTCAGTTCATTAAAAATATTCAAGACTGGTCAGATCAATATCCGTGGCTAGAAATGCTGACTTCGCTCAGTCTTATTATTATTTTTGCCATTATCGCAAATTTTATCGCCAAGCAAATCGTGGTGCGTGGAATTCGTAAGCTCGTTTCTAAAATGGCCTTTAGCCATAGTCAAATTTTGTCAGAACATAGTGTGATTAAACGCTTTGCTAACATTGTTCCAGCAATTGTGATCTTAAATGGCATAACCACAGTCCCACATTTATCTGTGAAATTTATTTCAATCGTGCAGATGGCTTGTCAGGCTTTTATCTTCTTGACCATTGCTTTGGCAATTTCTGAATTACTGAATATTTTTAATCTGATTTACCAACGTAATCCAAAATCTAGAAACAAACCGATTAAAGGCTATTTGCAGTTGGTCAAATTGATTATTTTTTTGGTGTGTGGCCTGATGATTTTAGGTACTTTCCTGAAAAAAGATGTATTTACATTACTCGCAGGCTTTGGTGCTATGGCGGCCGTGCTCATGTTGGTTTTTCAGAACACCATTTTGTCACTGGTGGCTTCGGTACAAATTTCTTCTTATGATATGGTGCGAATTGGTGACTGGATTGAGATGCCGTCGCTTAATGCAGATGGCGATGTCATTGATATGTCATTACATACCATTACCGTGCAGAACTTTGATAAGACCTTTACCACGATTCCAACCAATAAACTGGTGACTGACACCTTTAAAAACTGGCGTGGTATGGCACAGTCTGGTGTGCGCCGTATCAAACGCTCGCTTTATATCGATCAAAGCTCTATTCATTTCATGACTCAGGATGAGCAAAACAAACTCAAAGAATTTTTATTATTAGATCAATATCTTGACCATAAGCATGAAGAGCTTGCTCAGTTTAATCAGCAACTTTCAAATCAGTCGCAATATAATCAGCGCCGTTTAACCAATCTTGGGACCTTTCGTGCCTATGTAGAATTCTACTTACAACAGCATTCAGGCATTGCCCAACACCAAACGATTTTGGTGCGTCAGTTACAACCCACGAGTGAAGGCATTCCTTTAGAGATTTATGCTTTTAGTAAAACCATTGCATGGAAAGATTATGAAGCGATTCAATCGGATATCTTTGACCATCTGATCGCAATCACACCTGAGTTTGGACTTAAAATCTATCAAGCCCCTTCTAGTGCCGATTTTAAAGCCCTCGTTCAACCAAATGTTGATAAAAGCTAAGACTTAATTGCGCATCTCCCCATGTATATTTGAAGAAGAAATTCTTTAGGTTAAAGAATTCACAATGTCGATTGAATATATATTGGGGGCGTTTTCTTTAAAAGCTATTCGACATCTGCTAGTGCTTGTTTATCGCGCAATGCAAGGATTTAGAGCAGGCTAGATAAATGCGCTGATCGTATAATTTCCTAAAAATATAATGCATCTGAAACAACTAAAAATAATTAACTGATGTTACGCACATAACAGTAATTTCACATTTTAAAAATGATTTTTAATTCTATTCGACGGAGTCTTACATCTAGGGGGTGAATAAAGGGATTAGCCTTCGGCTGGAGGTACTTTTGTTTTGGCAAAAGCACCCAAAACCATTGTCATCCGCAAAACTCGTTCACTAGCGTCAAATTATTCAAAGTATCGCAAAAACATTTTTGATTAGAAGAAGTGCTGTCTCAAACACTTGCGGATGACGTTACCGCGTATCATACTTTTATTTAAATCAAATTACGCTTCTAGTGTTACTGCGTAACATCAGTAATTAAAAAAACCCAAACAAATACTATACAAATGTAGACATTTTTAGATACTATTTGTTAACAGTTGCATAAAAACGCTTCTAAAATAGGAACTTGATCATGGAAGGCCCCAATCAACCTTCTCGGAAATCAGTTAAAAACGAATCACAATTACTCATAGAATCGATGAATCGCACTTCTGCCAAACATACGCTCATACAGGCAGAAGCATGTGACTTAGAGAATCGTGTCCGTATTGAGCGTGCTTTATCCGACCCGATTGCACGTATCCCGGCACAGTTTAAAAATGCTTATTACAAATTTTTGTACTACAACCAGAAAGACTATTTAAAGCAGGTCAACTATTTCGCTCAATTGGCATTTTTAATCTATTTTTGGGCAGATCGCTATGTTCTGCCTGACATAGAAGTACTGTCAGGTGTGATTCGTATCATTGCTATTATTGGTGCATTTAGCCTGAACTATGTTCTGTTTAAATATATCAAACAGATTAAATTGCTGGATTTGATTTTGCCACTCGCCACTTGCATTTCAGCAATTCTCTGGTTTGAGATATTACTTCAGTCGAAAAATGAACTGGTTCATAGCTATCAATATGCCGCCATTATTTTGATCGTATTGGGTAATTTAAGTATTCATGTGCATTTTCGCCCTTCGATTATGACCTCAGCCATGATCACGGCAGCGATCCTTTTTGGCGCATGGCGCATTAATGATTTTGGTGATTTTACGATTTTTTTATTGGTGTATATTCCTGTGCTGCTATTCAGTATGTATATCTGCTGGAACTCAACGCTCAACTCTCGTAAAACGTTTCTAAGAGCGCTGCTAGATGACTGGAACTTTCATACCCTTCGCAAAATTGCCCATACGGATGAATTAACCCAGTTAAGTAATCGTCGCCAATTTGTACATGCCGCCAATAAAAAAATCCAAGAAACCCCGATGACGGTCTGCACCAGTCTATTGATTTTTGATGTCGATCATTTTAAAGCGATTAATGATCAATACGGACATGATGTCGGCGATCAAGTGCTATGCCAAATTGCTGAAATTGCACGTAAAGAAATGCGGTTTTACGATATGTTGGCACGTTTTGGAGGTGAAGAATTTATTGTACTTTTACCTTTTACTGTCCCAGAAGATGCATTAAAAATTGCTGAACGGTTAAGACATAAAATGGAACAATATCAATTTCATATGGATGGTCAATTGGTGAAATTTTCGATCTCCATTGGTGTTTCCAAAATTGACCCTGACCACGCCAAACTTGATCAGTTAATTAAACAAGCCGATATTGCTTTATATGAAGCAAAACGCCAAGGTCGTAATCGGGTTGTGCATTTTAATTTTATGAATTTTTGCAGCCAAGCTTTTTAAGTAAATAAACAAATCAAAATGGAGAAAAATTAGCGAATCCATTACACTCAGAGCTGAAGAAAGAAAGATTAATTACAGTAAAATTCTCAGGTTATCTGCATGCTTAAATGGTTTGAAAATTTAGTTGACGCTTATCCTGAACAGGACTTGAATAAACCATTGCCAACAAAATTTTTCCCCTTTGTATGGCAAGCTGCAACGGGTGTAAAAAAATACCTCTTGTTATTGGTACTCTGTACAGCTGGTGTAGCGAGTTTTGAAGCATTGCTTTATTCCAAAATTGGCGAATTAGTCAATTGGATCAGTAAGTCTCAGCCTGAAACCTTTTTACAGCAGCACCAGACGAATCTAACTATTTTAAGCTTTATTTTATTGGCAAATATCTTCTTTTCTTGCCTTCAAACCATTATTAAACATCAGATTTTATATAGTACCTTTCCAATGCGCCTACGTTGGAGATTTCATAACTTATTATTGAAACAAAGTTTAGATTTCTTCCACAACGACTTTGCTGGTCGTTTATCTGCCAAGGTTATGCAAACTTCACTGGCTGTACGTGAGTTTTGGATTATTCTTGGTGACATGTTGGCCTATGTCTTCATTTACCTGATTTCGATCACTGTCATTTTAGGTGCTATATCGCCACTGTTGATTATTCCTTTATTACTTTGGCTGGCTTTATTTATTGGTTCTGCATGCTATTTCATCCCAAAATTAAGCAAAATTTCAAATGAACAAGCCAATGCACGCGCAGTAATGACTGGTCGTGTCACCGATGCCTACACCAACATTCAAACGGTGAAATTGTTTGCCCATGCAGGACGCGAAAGCCAATATGCCAAAGCCTCAATGAAAGAATTTATGGTGACGGTGTATAAGCAAATGCGACTTGCGGCAAAATACAACATCGCGACGAATTTGCTGATCATTGTTTTATATGGTGGCGTACTTGGAACAGCCGTTTGGCTTTGGATGGATGGTCAAGCTGAGCTTGGGGTCATTGCAGCAGCGACCGCTATGATTTTAAAACTCAGTAGTATTTCCGAGTTTATGATGTGGCAAACGTCTGCCCTATTTGAAAATGTCGGGACCATTCAAGATGGGATGAAAACCATGGGTCGCCCAATTCAGATTCAAGACAAAGCTGATGCAACCGACTTAAAAGTACCGCAAGGCGAAATTAAATTTGAGGACGTCAGTTTTGCTTATAATGATAAAAATGTCATCGATCAATTTAATTTAACTATTCGACCAGGTGAAAAAATTGGTATTGTCGGGCGTTCGGGTGCCGGAAAATCAACACTAATTCAACTTTTACTCCACTTTTATGATATCAACCATGGTCGTATTTCGATTGATGGCCAAAATATAGAAGATATTACCCAAGATAGCTTAAGAAAAAATATTGCATTGGTGACCCAAGACACCTCGTTATTGCATCGTACAGTTGAAGAAAATATTAAATATGGTCGCCCGAATGCAACCGATGAAGAAATGTATGATGCAGTGCGTAAAGCGAAAGCTGACGAATTCATTCCTCAATTGATCGATTTACGTGGCCAACGTGGCTATGACGCATTTGTCGGTGAACGTGGCGTAAAATTATCAGGTGGTCAGCGTCAACGTATTGCGATTGCTCGGGTATTTTTAAAAGACGCACCGATTTTAATTTTAGATGAAGCCACAAGTGCGCTCGATTCAGAAGTCGAAGCCGCGATTCAATCGAGTTTAGATGATTTGATGCAAGGCAAAACTGTGATTGCCATTGCGCATCGACTTTCAACCATTGCGCAAATGGATCGCTTGATTGTCTTGGATCAAGGACGTATTGCTGAGCAAGGCACCCACGAAGAGCTTGTTGCTTTGAATGGTATTTATGCACACTTGTGGCAGCGTCAAACCGGTGGATTTTTAATAGAACAACATAAAGTAGAATCAAAGGAAGATGAAAATGCTGTATCTGGAAGACCTTAAAGTTGGTGATCACTTTAGCAGTCGTGAATATGAAATGACTGTTGAAGAAATCAAGCAATTTGCCAACGCTTTTGATCCTCAGGAATTTCATACAGATGAAGTCAAAGCCCAACAGCACCCGATCTTTCAAGGGCTAGCGGCAAGTGGTTGGCATACTGCTGCTGTAACAATGCGCTTATGGACTGAATGTTTCCCTGTGGCTTATGGCTTAATTGGCTCAGAGTCAAGTCTGCGTTGGCCGCGCCCAACACGTCCAGGGGATAAAATTCGTGTAGAAGTTGAAATATTTGCAATTACTCCGTCGAAAAGTAAGACAGACCGCGGCATTGTGACCTATGTTACGCAAGCGCTCAATCAGCACAATGACGTTCTTTATATGTCTACGACCAAAATTGTGGTCTTTTCCAAAGATTTTAAACCGAATTAATCCTTAACGGCCTACTTTACAACGCTAAGGTAGGCCGCTATAAATAGTTGAGCCTAGTCAGTTTGTCCAACAATTTTTGTGGGATATAACACGGAATCATGCCAATATAACCTTGAACAGAAGAAAAACCCGCATTGCAACGGAACGCTATGAAAACAATTAATTCCCGTCAGGATCAGGGTATTCCCGGAGTGTATGGATTGCTCCTTTTAGATGTGGTCTCTCGATGGGGCTACACTGCAGAAACATTATTTAGTCCATTCGGATTAAACAGCGAACAATTGGCTGAACCAGATTTCCGTATTCCAACACCCATCGCCAATCAATTGGTAGAGCACGCACTACGATTAACCGGTGAGCCCACTTTAGGTTTTCATTTGGGCAACCAAATGCGCATCTCGATTCATGGTTTTATTGGCTATGCCATCATGACGGCGAAGGACATAACCGATGCCTTAGTCTTGGCAAACCGTTTTATTCAGTTACGCATGCCCTTTTTACAGCTTTTTTTCTCGACTTTTGGAACCAAAGCGACTGTTCAACTACAAACCGACGTTACGATAGAGCCTTTACGTACTGAGATTTCAATTGCCTTAATTTTTGGCATGATCAGCATGGGCAAAGCAATTACCGGTGTGGATTATTCTGCTGGTGAAATTGATTTTGATTTCCCTCAACCTGAAGGTTTTGAGCGGTTTATTGCCAAATATCCACGGCACCAATTTAGATTTGATCAGCCACACCTTTTACTCAGTTTTGATAAGCAATATTTAACCAATAAATTGGTCCATGCAGACCCGATTGCCAGTCAAATCGCGATTAATCAATGTGAAGCTGAACTCTCCGCTTTGGGCGAACGTCACCGTATTGCCATGCGCGTTCGTGACATTTTAACCAACTCCGAGCAGCACTATTTAAGTATCGAAAGTGTTGCTGAACGGCTACACATGTCCGATCGAACCCTTAAACGCCAACTTGCTGCTGAAGGGACTTCATTTTCAACTTTGGTCGACGAAGTTCGCTACCGTCATGCCACTTCGCTTCTATCACGGACTGACTTTACCTTAGAGCAAATTGCTGATGAATTGGGCTATAGCGATGTTGCCAATTTCAGCCGTGCATTTAAACGCTGGAGTGGTCGTAGCCCAAGCAATTGGCGTAAAGATCCGTACTTATAAGTCTTTTGTTTTACGTAAAAAGCATGTATAACTCATGCCAAAAATGAATTTAATGGATTTAAGGAGTTATCAATGAATCATCCTTCAGATTTAAAGTACGCAAGTACACATGAATGGGTGCGAATTGAAGGTGACCTTGTTGTTACAGGCATTTCTGATCATGCACAAGACGCATTGGGTGATTTAGTTTATGTTGAAGCACCAGATGTGGGTCAACATATCACAGCTGGCGAACAAGCGGGTGTGGTTGAGTCGGTAAAAACTGCTTCTGATATTCATGCTCCAGTTTCTGGTGTGGTTGTTGAAGTCAATCCAGACCTTGAAGATGATCCTGATTTTGTAAATGATGCACCTTATAGCAAAGGTTGGATTTATAAAATTAAACCAGACAATATGGCTGATGTAGATGCTTTGTTGACAAGCGAGCAATACGAAGCTGGTCTGTAAATATTTCTAATATCTAAAAAATCAGCCATCAGGCTGATTTTTTTATTTCAATATGATGGCTGAATTGGCTTATATAACATTTGCATGAATATGCAGCTTATATTTCTTCCGAAGCTTCGGTACTTTCAGGTTCTTCTTTCTTTTCTTCAACCATACTAAAGGATTGCGCAGTCGCTGAAGTACCATTTGCACGTGAACTTTTCAGTTTAATTTGCAAACGTAATTCATTAGTTGAATCGGCATTTCTTAAAGCTTCTTCATAAGAAATAGCGCCGTCATTATATAAATCAAATAAAGCTTGGTCGAAAGTTTGCATCCCAAGTTCTCGAGATTTTGCCATGATCGCTTTTAGTTCATGAAACTCACCTTTCAAAATCAAATCTGAAATGAGCGGTGTGTTTAACATAATTTCAACGGCTGCACGGCGTCCTTTACCATCTTCAGTCCGGATTAAACGCTGCGAAACAATCGCTTTCATATTGCTCGATAAATCCATAAGCAATTGATTTCTTCGCTCTTCTGGGAAGAAGTTAATGATTCGATCTAGGGTTTGATTGGCGTTATTTGAATGTAGCGTACCTAAACATAAATGTCCTGTTTCAGCAAAGGCAATTGCATGTTCCATAGTCTCGGTGTCACGAATTTCACCAATTAAAATCACGTCTGGTGCTTGTCGCAAGGTATTTTTTAAAGCGTTATGCCACGAATGACTGTCTACACCGACTTCACGATGCGTAATCATTAATTTTTTATGCTTATGCACATATTCCACTGGGTCTTCAACAGTGATGATATGCCCTGCGCTGTTTTCATTTCGATAATCAATCAGCGCCGCTAAAGAGGTTGATTTTCCTGAACCTGTACCTCCAACCACTAAAACTAAACCACGTTTTTCCATAATCACGTGCTTAAGCGAAGCCGGTAATTTAAGCTTTTCAAAATTTGGAATTTCTGCCGTAATGGTACGAATGACCATACCCACATGTAACTGTTGCTGAAATACATTGACACGAAAACGCGAAACGTTTGGCACACTAATCGCAAAGTTACATTCTAGTTCTGTTTCAAACTCTTTGCGCTGCTTCTCATTCATCAAACTATAGGCGAAAAGCTTTGTTTTCTCAGCATCAAGTTCTTGCTGCCCAAAGGGTTTCATCATGCCTTGATGTTTAATACTTGGTGGAAAATCTGCCGTAATAAATAAATCAGAACCACCATATTCAACCACTTTGGTTAACATGTGGAACATAAAACGGCGTGCTTCTTCCAGCAATTCAGCAGTGTACATCAACTTCCCCAATATAAAATTTCAAACACCCAAGCACAGATTGTCATTATTTCTGGCGCTGTATTGAGCTTAGACATTATTGTGCATAAAAAATTTGATTCACTCAAACATAAAACACTGAATTATCAGTATATATTTTAAATATATAGGCCATATTTCAATTTTTATATTGAAGTAAGCAACAAAGGATTTTTCAAAATAAAAGCCTTAGAACAATCAATGTTCTAAGGCTTTGGGGTAAATCAATTCAGACTGAGTATGCTCTGGATTGTTAAGCACTACGTTTAATTTGTGATGCATGAAGTTCATTCGTAACCTGTTGAATCAAAGCAATGGTCTTATCCCAACCTAAGCATCCATCTGTTATAGATTGACCATAAGTCATGTCACAACTAATTTTTTGATTACCATCCACTAAATGACTTTCCAACATCACGCCACGCACTTGGGTATGCTCACGCTCCGCTACAATAGTGCGTAATACTTCAGGTTGCTTCATTGGGTCTTTATGGCTATTACCATGACTACAATCGATCACTAAAGCCGGTAAATCGCCTTTTACTTTACTACGAATTTTGTCTATTTCAGCCAAACTATAATTTGGACCTGTATTGGAGCCACGTAAAATCAAATGTGCTTGTGGGTTGCCAACAGATTCTAAAATACACGGTAAGCCGGCTTGACTCATACCTAAGAACTGGTGTGGATGGGACGCAGATTGAATGGCATCTAGAGCAATTTGGATTGAGCCATCTGTTCCGTTTTTGAAACCAATACTGTATGGCATATGACTCGAGATTTCACGATGAATTTGTGATTCGCTGGTACGCGCACCGATTGCACCCCAAGCCAAAAGGTCATCAAAATAACCCGTCGCCATTGGGCTTAAAATTTCAGAGGCGATCGGCAAACCCATTTCAATAATTTGTAAGTACAGCTCACGTGATTTTTCTAAGCCCAACTGCATATTAGATGATCCATCTAAACTTGGGTCATACATATAGCCTTTCCAGCCCACTGTAGTACGTGGTTTCTCAATATATGCGCGCATCACAAGAAAAATTTGATCTGAAACCTGTGCCTGTAATTGTTTTAATTTTTCAGCATATTCCAAAGCAGCAATCGGATCATGGATTGAACATGGACCTGTAATAATCATTAGACGCGGGTCTTGACCCGTCAAAATATTTTGAATCGTTGCACGATGTGCAGCAATTTGTTCTGCAGCATGAACTGATAAAGGTAATTGTTGTTTCAGTTGATGTGGCAAGCTCAAAAGCGTTTCTTTTGACTGTGTAGATTTCTGAATTTCTGAATTTTGAGTTTGTTGTAAAGCTGTATTTAGCGCATTCATTGGTTCTATTCCTTTGGACTGTACGTATAAACAGTCCGATCTTTTATCTGAGCGTTATGGGACTTTGGGACTTCAGGGCTTTAGACATAGACTGACTAAAGTAAAACCAATAACCGTTGCTAAAATATGAATTATTTACTGTAAACATGAGATTTCTCCAAAAATATTATAAAAATCAAGACATAAAAAAACCTGATCAGGGTTGCCGATCAGGTATAAACTTGGTGGGCAACCTTTTTCATGCCCGAACGCGTTCAGGCAATTATCTAAACTGCCAAAAGTAATAATATGCGTTTAAGATTAAAGGTTGCTTTAACATCTTGATTTCATCAAAAAGTATCTGTCTGAAAATTAAAATACGCTGTATTCATCGGTTTGACAATAGTTTTTTGCTATTTTGTTGTATTAAATAACTCTACTGTCAATTACTGCGACCTATTTTTAAAATTTGATGTATTGATTAATAAATAAACATTTATTAGACTGCACAACATTAGGCTGTCTTAAGATTTTTTCCATTTATTTTTAATTCGAGTATTTGCCAATGAAGTAAGCCCTGTTTTTTTCATCATCAAATCCATTTTTTTGATGTGCAAACACATGGCTAATGACTTCGACTGCATTTTCTCAAATATTGTCTTTTTTATAGAATAAAATTAGTTATTTGTATTGCGCATCTTTGCTATCGCAAGGTGCATCTATGACTCAAACAACTTGTACAATTTCCAAACTAAGCTTGGAATTTCCTTCTAAAAAACTTTTTAAAAACCTGAAATTTAACCTCAATCAACAACAGCTTTCGGCATGTATTGGTCGCAATGGTTTAGGAAAGTCCTGCATCCTTAAAATTTTACATCAGCAAAATCTGAAAGATCTCCCATACGAAGGGGAAATTTCATGGAATGTACCACATGCCTATTTATCACAATTTACTCGACTAGAAGCTGACACGATTGCTTCTGCACTCGGTGTGGAAAATTTATATGACGCATTTCAACGTATCGAAATAGGCAATGCCAGTTTTGAAGACTTTGAGCTGACTGAAAACCAGTGGCACCTTCCTACACTTTGGCAGCAACAACTTAAGCAGGCTTCACTTCCAACAGATTTAAATTTCCCAGTCGCTCAGCTGAGTGAAGGTCAAAAAACCAAATTGGCATTGTGTGCATTATTTTTAAAACCCGACCATTATTTGCTTTTGGATGAGCCAAGTAATCATTTAGATGTATCTTCACGTTTATGGCTCATCGATCGCTTAAAAAACCATCCTGCCGGTGCATTTTTTGTCAGTCATGATCGAGAGTTGCTGCAACATGTAGAGCATATCTACGCTTTAAATGAGTTTGGAGTCACGCATGTTACTTGTAACTATGAAGACTACGTTCAACAAAATGATCTGCAAAATAAAGCCTTACAACGTAATGCTTTACAGCATAAACGTGAGTTAAAACAGCTCAAATTACAGCAACACGAAACACAAATGAAAGCACAAAAACGAGAACAACAAAGTCATGCACTACGCAAGTCGGGCTCCCAAGCCAAAGTGTTACTCGATTTTAAAAAGGAACAAGCCGGTCAAAACCTCGCAACAGTTCAAACACAACAGCAGAAGCAATTGGAAGAAAAGAGAACCCAACTGCTTCAATCACAGCAACAACTTGAGCATGTCAAAGAGCAGCAATTTGTTTTTCAACATCGCGCTGAAAAAACTGGAGAAATCTTAAGAGTTAAACATTTTCATAGCAAAATATCTCAGCACCAGCCTTTTGACTTGGCCTTACAGGCAGGTGAAAAAATTCATTTAAAAGGAAAAAATGGTATTGGTAAATCTACATTTCTAAAG
Source organism: Acinetobacter sp. YH12070 (assembly GCF_013419625.1). NCBI lineage: Bacteria > Pseudomonadati > Pseudomonadota > Gammaproteobacteria > Moraxellales > Moraxellaceae > Acinetobacter > Acinetobacter sp. YH12070. The sequence goes on from NZ_VOZT01000008.1 coordinate 44,292, forward strand.
TATCTGAGTCAGACCACATCACAGTCTAGCCATGAAACGTTTTTGTCTGTGCATACCCTGTATTTAGATCAAAACTTGAGTAATTTATCACCTGAACTGAGTGTTTTGGACAATTTGGCAAAGTTTAATCCTGAGGTTTCGTCAACGGAATGGCGTAATCAACTCGGTCAACTTAGAATCCGTGGTCAAAAAGCGGAACTGCCATTTCACTGTTTAAGTGGTGGTGAGCGTTTAAAAGTGACCTTGTTAGGCTTAAATTATTTAACACCGAATATTGAGCTTTTATTGTTAGATGAACCTGAAAATCACTTAGATATAGAGTCTAGAATGTTATTGGCTCAAGCCATTCAGCATTATACAGGTGCGGTGATCCTCGTTTCACATGATGCTTATTTTGTAGAATCTTGTGGCATTCAGAGTAGCGTCCAATTAGTTGAATAGCTCTTACTCTTTAGAAAGATCTAAAAAAGCCAAAGTAGATGAACGCTACTTTGGCGAATTTGCTGCTTTAGAAATCGTTCTTATTTAACTGATATTACGCACGTAAAAGTAATTTCGCATTTTTAAAATGCTTTTTCAGTCTATTCGACGGAGTCTTACATCTAGGGTTTAGATAAAGAGATTAGCCTTCGGCTGGAGGTGCTCTTACGAAACGATGTTTCTCATTAGGCAAAATGAGAAGCAAAGCTTCGCAAGGAAACCATCTTGCAGTGCAATGCACCTCACCGACAAAACTCGTTCACTAGCGTCAAATTATTCAAAGTATCGCAAAAGCATTTTTGATGAGAAGTAGTCCTGTCTCAAACAGTTGCAGATGACGTTACCGTGTATCGTTCTTTTATTTGAATCAAATTGCGTTTCTGATGTTAATACGTAGCTTCAGCTTCTAATTTAAGATCTCTTAGGACAATATTGCTAAACAATACTGTGTTTTAACGCCCGATTTTCTTCATGATTTTTTGTTTAACATGCTGTTGAAGTGATGCTGAACGTTCCTTGATTTCGGCTCTCCAGTCATTCGGCACTGAGCATTTCGCGAGGCGAACCCAAACGCTAGCAAACTGTTTGATAAAACTGGCTTCGTTATAGTGAATACTATATTCCTCACAAAGTGCTTTAATTTTAGGTGCGGCTTCTGCATAGCGATTCGCAGGCATATCTGGAAATAAATGGTGTTCAATTTGGTGACTCAAATTACCACTGAGTATATGTAACCATTGCGTTCCACTAAAATTACTTGAGCCACGAATTTGACGGAGATACCATTCTGCTCGAGTTTCATTTTCGGTATTGTCCATCTCAAAGTTTTCCGCATCTTCAGTAAAATGTCCATTAAAGATGACAGCGGAAGCCCATAAGCTACGAATCACGTTGGCTACAGCATTTCCTGCAAATACAGGAATTGCATTGGGACCTGCAATAAGCGGGAAAAACACATAATCTTTAATCACTTGGCGCTTAATTTTCTGACGTACATCGGCCGCTTCATGCCATACATCTTTCCAAGTTTTGGTTTTATACGCGATAACATCTTCTAAATGTAAACGTTGAATGCCGACATACCACTCAAAGAAAACCATGAGTTGGGCAGCCAGTGGAATATTAAAAAGGAAACGTGGCTCCCACTTTTGCGATTCACTTACACGGATTAAGCCATAGCCGACATCATGGTCCATACCGACAATATTGGTATAGGTATGATGCACATAGTTATGGGTATATTTCCAGTCTTGACCTGTGGCAATGGTATCCCAATCATAATTAGCACCATTTAAACTCGGGTCATTTAACCAATCAAACTGACCATGCATCACATTATGACCGAGTTCCATGTTCTCTACGATTTTAGAAATACCCAATAAACCCGTACCCATTAACCAAACTGGTGGAATCCAACCTGCAAACATCAACATGCCACGAGAAGCAATCTCGCTATAACGGACAAAATTGCGAATTTTATAAATATACGCTGCATCTTTTTCACCTACACTCTGCATGATTTCACGTCGTATTTGCTCGACTTTTTCACCAAATTCAGCAGTTTGTTCGGGTGATAAATAACGTGACTTACTATTCGGACGAATATATATCGATTGATTCATGATGATGCCCCTGATTTGTTTTTATGCGGCTTGGGTTAGAGTTGAATACGTACAGGTGAAATTGCCTGAGAGACACATAATTTGATTTGTGTGTTATTCGCATGATCGATTTCGCCAGTAAGTAAGTTTTTCACTGAACCCTGCAATTTCGTACACGAACAAGTATTACAAATACCCATCCGACAACCATGCGCAGGTTTTAAACCGGCTTTTTCAGCACTTTCCAGTAAATTACCCTCTGCCAAAAAATCTTGCTGGGCTAAACTAAAAGTGACAGGTTGAGCAGGTACTGAATCATCAGCAATCATTTGAAAATATTCAGTGTATAAATAATCTGAAAGCTTAAACTCACGATACAGTTGTTCAATGCTGTGCATCATTGGTGCTGCACCACAGGCATAGCAATCTCGCTTTTTAAAATCAGGGACCATGTGATTTAGCACCTCTGGTGAGATATGCAATTTTGTTTTCAGCGTATTAATCGCGTGTAAATGTGCATGGTTAGATTGCTTCGCCAGTTGAATCAATTCATCCAAATAAGCATCATCTCGATTGAAATAAATCAGGTCAACCTTACGCCCAATCTGTATTGCTTGTTTAAACAAAGCCATAATTGAGGTAATGCCACTACCAGAAGCAAGCAGCAAAATTGGTCGATCCGAATTTAGCTTTAGGCCAAACTCACCTTGCGGTTGGGATAATTCAACAACCTCACCTGTTTTTAATTGCGTCAGGTAGTTGGACACTTTGCCTTGTTGTTTGACTGCGATTACTACATGACCAGATGTATTGATTTCGACGATGCTATAGCTACGTTGATGACGTACACCATCTTTGACAACTGTTACCAAAACACATTGGCCTGGTCGAAAGTTTGCTGATTTAAAGTTGTGATTCGCTAAAAAACTCAGTTCATAAAACCCGATCCCCACACAACGTGATTTAACCAATTGTGCTTTTACACGTTTGTAGGCCCAAATTGCATCAAATTTCTCTCCGATAAAATCAATAAAATCTTCCCGAATCCACTCAGGCTTGTAACTTGTAGTTGTCATTTTTTGCCTCGGACAATGTATTAATATACATTTGTTTTTAAATTATGCATACCTTATGTTTAGTGCTAATTTCCCACCATGTGAATTCGGGACAAAATCTATCATTTGGCATTTTTTATCATTTTATGTCTAACAATCTGTCACTTTTTGCAAATCCTAATTTGACGTTTTGATTTGTTATAACGACACAAATAAAAAAAACTAGGCCAAAGCCTAGTTTTTAAAAAAGTGAAAATTAACGCATTAATATTTAAATGATTAGTCGTTTAATCAAAAATATTTAAATCAATGTTTAATCTTCAAAATGTACAACAGAGCGAATTGATTTACCTTCATGCATTAAATCAAAGGCTTCATTGATTTTATCCAGCCCCATGGTATGGGTCACGAATGGTTCAAGTTTGATCTCGCCTGACATGGCTTCTTCTACCATACCCGGTAATTGTGAACGACCTTTAACACCACCGAAAGCAGTGCCTTTCCAACTACGACCTGTAACCAATTGGAATGGACGGGTTGAAATTTCTTGACCTGCACCTGCCACACCAATAATCACAGATTGCCCCCAACCACGGTGAGCACATTCCAAAGCAGAGCGCATCACATTGGTATTGCCAATACATTCAAATGAATGGTCAACGCCCCAGCCGGTCATTTCTACAATCACTTCTTGAACTGGACGATCATAATCTTTTGGATTAACAAAATCTGTAGCGCCAAATTCTTTAGCCAGTTTGAATTTGTCAGGATTGGTATCTACCGCAATGATACGACCTGCTTTGGCTTTTTTAGCACCTTGTACCACAGCCAAACCAATACCACCTAAACCAAAGACTGCAACTGAGTCACCTTCCTGAACTTTAGCGGTATTTTTAACTGCACCAAGGCCTGTTGTTACGCCGCAACCCAACAAACATACATGTTCGTGGTTCGCTTCAGGGTTAATTTTTGCCAAAGAAACTTCTGCAACCACAGTATATTCAGAGAATGTTGAACAGCCCATATAGTGATAAATCGGCTGACCATTATAAGAAAAACGTGTTGTGCCATCCGGCATTAAACCTTTCCCTTGTGTTGCTCGTACAGATACACAAAGATTTGTTTTACCCGATTTACAGAATAAACATTCACCACATTCTGCGGTATAAAGTGGAATAACATGATCACCCGGTTGCACTGAAGTCACACCTTCACCGACTTCAACCACAACACCTGCACCTTCATGCCCTAAAATTGCTGGAAATACGCCTTCAGGATCATCACCCGACAATGTAAATGCATCTGTATGACACACACCTGTATGGCTAATTTTGACTAAAACCTCACCTGCTTTAGGTGGTGCCACATCAATTTCAACAATTTCTAAAGGCTGACCCGGTCCAAAAGCAACGGCTGCACGTGATTTCATGTCTAAAAACATCCTGTATGGCTTATAGTAACAGATGAGCTACAGTAACCTCTTTTTAAGCCTAGATACAACCTTAAAACATGATGTTATGATGAATTTTTTCAAGGAATGATTAATGCTATTCGAATGATACAATTACGTGAAATAAGTTGTACTGTCGGTTTAACTGTTTCCATCAGCCTATTAACTGGATGCAGCTTACCTAGCAATCAGTCAAAAAAAGATGTCCCTATACAATCACATGCAGAAAAATGGATTACGTCTGCTACGGATTTAGAAAAATTAGAACAAAAACAAACGGCTTATTTAGCATTAGATGATGCCTTCTTAAGCATTGCTTCTCGCCTACATTTGATTCGAAATGCAAAATACACCATCGATTTGCAATATTACATTTGGGAAAATGATGCTATTGGACACCTGATGTTTCAAGAATTACTGCATGCCGCTGACCGTGGGGTAAAAGTCAGGCTACTAATTGATGATCAAAACGGGACGAAACTCGATCCGACCTTACAATCCCTTTCAGCTCATCCCAACATTTCAATCAAACTGTTTAATCCCTATAAATTCAGAAAATTACGTGTCATTGATTATGTATTTCGCTTAAAGCACATTAACCATCGTATGCATAATAAATTAATTATTGCCGATGGTTTTATGGGCGTAACTGGCGGTCGTAACATCAGTAATGAATATTTTGATGCCAGTGAAAGTTTTCAATTTACAGATTTGGACATCCTTTTCTATGGGGAAGCCATTCAACAAGCCAATCAGGTGTTTTTGAACTTTTGGAATGATGATTTAAGTTATTCTGTTCAGCAATGGATTGGTGCAGGTACAAAAGAAGAATTAAGTCAATTAAGACAACAATACCAAGAAAACTCTACAACGTTGACTAAAGATCAACAGCGCATTAACTATGCACAGCAACAACTGGCGGCTCAGCTTAAACTAATACCGGTGAATTGGGCCGAAGCACATTTCATTGCGGATAGTCCGAATAAAATTCGTGGTGAGGCTAAAGAGCAAGAATTAATTTATAACCAATTTTCTACTTTGATGGGACAGCCCAAGGAACGTATGGAATTGGTTTCAGCTTATTTTGTTCCTTCGCAACAAAGAACTGACTTTTTGACGGGTCTTGCAGGCAAAAATGTAGAAGTCCGTGTGTTAACCAATTCATTTTTAGCCAATGACGTCGCTGTCGTTCATGCGTTTTATCAAAAATATCGCAAAGATTTACTCGAAAATGGCGTGAAACTATATGAATTTAAACCTTATATAGAGCGTTCAAAACGCACATGGTATGAAGTCATGACTGGAAATATCATCCCTGCGAAAGGCAAAAATGCCTCTAGTTTGCATGCAAAATTTTTCGATATTGACGGTATGGTGTTTATTGGATCGTTTAACTTTGATCCACGTTCCGCAAATTTAAATTCGGAAGTTGGTCTAGTCGTTAAATCTGATCGATTACAAAACGATATTTCTGCCGCATTAAACCAATACTTACCGCAAATTGCATATGAGCTAAAACTGGATAAAAACGGCGAAATCATTTGGTTAGAGCATCAAAAAAATGGAAAAATCAAAACCTATATTCATGAACCAGAAACAACTCGATTCCAAAGATTTAGCATAAAAGCAGTGTCATACCTCCCGATTGAATGGATGATGTAATGACAATGCACTGCTAAATGATTAAATTTTCCTCATCGAGGCTATTTATTGAAATAATCTGAAAAGTTCGATCAAGTCGAAGATGTTCTTGGTCAGTCTCGTTTATATGAGTGCTGGCTTTTGAAAATAACCAAACCATTGATTTCGCCAAGACATTCCACTTGGCCATAATTGGCTGCTTTAAGCGCTGCTAAATGTTCCTCAACTGACTTATACAACTCATGATTTTGCTGAGCATGTGCTGCATATAAATGATCACATACAAAATACACGCCTTGTGTATTTAACAACGTTTTTACAGTCCGATGAAACTCTGCTGCATACGCCTTATGTCTCAATTCATGTAAGGCCTGATGAATAATAATCACATCAAAGGTACTTTTTTCATTGAAGTGAAGAGATTTTTCCCAATCCGATTGTTTGAAATCCCCTGTTATAAAATTGCATTTTAAGCGTTGCGCTACACTTAGTTTTCCTTTTGCCAAGTCATGCATAGCTTCGGAAAAATCAAATGCTGTGTAGTGAATATTTGGACAATGATTAATTAAAAACTCAGCCAAATAGCCTGGACCTGAACCGAGTTCAAGTACGTGCGCATTCGGATTGAAAGCCAAAATAGAGTCAACATACATTTGAAAGATGTCATAACGCCACGTGCGTTTAAGATTCACTTCAGCTGCCCATTGTTTAGCTTCGATTGGATCTTTTAAGTCTATGGGGCTTGGTACATCGTTTGTGTGTATATTATTTTCGCAATTCATTTTTCTTAGACTTAATTTAGATAGATCGAATGCTATTTATACATAAAATATCTCAATAAAAGCAAAGGTTTTACTCACACTTGATGATGCTTTAACATCCACCTCTTATTTTGTTTTATCTCCCCCTAAAGTTTTCTAATGCAATTTTTTGATTTAAGCCGCCAATTTAATTTAAGTGATATTTTAACGCCTTTTACGACACTTCCTGAACTTGGTCATCAAGAATGGTTTTTGTCGAAAGTTCGAGTTGAGCATGACTGCTTATCTGACAATGAAATGATTGAAGGTCAAGCTGTGCTTAAATCTAATCACAATATCCAAATTGAGTTGGAATGGTTAATTCAAGATACAGGTCATGAATTACAGCTTTTATTTAAAGGCATTGAAACTGCGGCAAGCGAAGAAACGTTAGTGATTGTGAAAGGTGCGCAAATTGTAGATGATGCAAACAAAAAAGTTTCATCTCAGACACTGAGTTTATGGATCGATGGCACTTTACTGCCTATGCTGCCAAATATTCGCAAAGAAATTAAAGCGCGATTAAACCTTTGGGATTATGTTGAATATGATGGCTAAGGAGTTGGAATTATCCATTATTGAGATGCTACGTTTTAAGTATTGAATGTTTGCCTATTTAAAAGAGGCATTTTATAAATCCTAAAATTTCCTTAAAGTAAGCTTATATCTTTAAATAAGTTTTGGTAGGCTTCAGCTTTTTTTTCCAGTGCTAGTGGATAAGCTCTAGATGATGATGGCATGCGGTATAAAGTCAAATCTCTGCCTGCAAATTCGGTACGAACAGCATGCCCAATGTGTGGTTTTTCAGTATTTTCTGGCATCGAGAGCATCAAAGTATCAGTCGCTTTGTCTCCCGTCGTCATAATACTATGGCAATTCGGCATCTGCGTAAGCAGCTTCGCAATATCGGTTGGCTGATGGATCTGTAAAAACTTGTCTGATGCATTGCCTTTCAAACGAATCACTTGATAGGCTGTATCAAAAATGCCTATGCCTTTTTCATTTAAAAAATCTCGAATGAGCTGTTCTTTAAAAGTCTTGCTATCTACATTGAGAAAATGATTTTTATCCTGAAAAAAACATAGGCCAAAGATCTTCCACATGTCATTTTGAAAATTTGGATAGTAAAAATCCATTTTCCAGCGTGTTTTTGGAGGTGGAAAACTCCCTAGCATCAAGAGTTTCCCATTTGATGGCAAAAATGGTGCTAAAGGATGTGTTTCGATTTGCGGATTCGCGTCGGAAATATCTTTGCTCATGTAGATTTAACTTCGCCCAGTGGTTGAATCATAAAATGTCTATGAAAATTGTTCAGTGATGTGTTTCGCGATTTTTTCAGCCCATAATTCATAAATTTCTTTACTCGGGTGAAAGCCATCTTTTGCCATTTGTAAGTTTTTCTCACGATACTCTTTTAAATCGTATTCAATTAGCTTCGTATTAGGCTTTGTTTTAATATAATTTTTTAACAGCGCATTCATCTTTTGTGAATACTGTCCAAATAGCCATGACAATGGAAACGGTAAAGCCGGAAACTCATCCATTGGTGGCACACCTGAAATGATCAATAGCTGTGGATGAAACTTTTCCTCGACAGTTTGATATAAACGCTGCTGGAGCTTCAACCACTGGTCTGGCTGTTTTAATGTTGTGACATCATTGACACCAACAGAGCTGATCACGACATCAAAGTTCTGCGTAATGACATTGTCCAAAGCATTGATGATTTGCTGGCTGTTACGCCCCGTTGTGGCTTCAAGGCAAAAGTGAACTTGATAATCAGGCGATAAAATTTTAAGCAATTGTCCCAATAGCGCATCTGACTGATGCTCGACGCCGACACCTGCTGCTGCTGAATCACCTAGTATTAATAGCGATAATGGTCGATTGCCCTGACCACTCATCCCACAACGTTCTCCCATCGGTTCTGCTAAACGTGGGGTATTTTTTTTCACACGGTAACCTTGGATCAGTAACGCAGGTAACAGCAGCAGTGTTGATACTTTGAGTAGCATAATATTTGGGTAATGAATTAAAGCTTGTCGTCTTCATTATTTTAAATAGTTTAAGAAACAAAGCATTGACTCTATTGTTATTTTTCTACATTTTCTTATATTAAAAGCATCATTCTGCGGCATATTGCTAGTTTTTTATATTAATAATGATTATCATTTATTAGTTTTCATCCTACCTATTTTATTATTTCAATGAAAAAACTTTCCCCATTTTTTTTAGCTTGCTCTATGAGCATTGCTGTTTCTTCTGCTTTTGCCCAAACTCAAAATTCACCCGCTTTAACCGATACAACAGAAAAAAAACATTTCCCCTATGCTGCTGCATGTGACGATGTCAAGGCGCAAAGCCAAATATTATTAAACCTACAACATCAGTTAAATCAAAATCCAAAACAACATGCTCAAATTCTTGAAGATTTTTGGAAGCGTGTAGAGCTTATGGGTACACCAATCATTGAAAACTATGATGAAAAACATGACCGTATAATTTTTTTATGGAAAGGTGCGCAGCATAATGTACGCCTTATTGGTGGCCCGAGTAATGACCATGAATGGTTAACACGCCTACCAAATACCGATATTTGGTTTAAAGAATCGATTATTGATCATCGTTACATTGGCAGTTATAGCTTTGCTGTCGATTTACCGAACTTTGAAGGTTATCTGTCAAATTATTGTCCGCATCTGAATCCAAAACTTAAAGAATCAAGAACACAGCGCCGTGCTGTGATACAGGTACAACGCATCGATCCTTTCAACAAAAACACTTATCTCGCAAGTGATGACACATCAGGCTTGCGTAATGAAAATTTTGTGGCCCTTAAAGATGCCCCGCCTTTTATTGATCCAAAACAATATCTAAATATTAAACAGCCCAAATTACAAGAGTTTGCTCTAGATAGCAAAATTTTGAATAACTCACGTAAAATCCAAATTTACCAATCTAAAGCCAAGAAAAACCAGAGCTATATCACCGCTATATTTTTTGATGGTCAGCAATATAATGAATTACTGAATGTTCCAAAGGCGTTAGACATTTTAGTTGAACAAGGTCAATTGCCACCAATTCAAGCCATATTTGTTTCTCCACCGAATGATCAGGAACGACCTAAAGAATTAACACCTAATGCAAAATTTTCAGCGTTTTTTAGTGATGAACTGATGCCTTGGATTCAAAAAAATGCACCTGCAAAAGTCGATTCGAAGAAAACGGTACTACTTGGGTCAAGTCTTGGCGGTTTAAGTTCAGCTTATTTAGCCTTAGAAAATCCAAATCAAATTAGTCACGTCGTACCTTTATCTGGATCATTTTGGTGGCAAAATGAAGCGACAGACCTCCCAAATGGCATGAGTAAAATCATTCGTGATAAAACCTCGCAACCTAAACAGCATTGGTTTATTACTGCTAATAGTTATGAAAGCTCACGCAATAATAATGAACTGAGTATTTTAGAGACTTCGCCTATTGTTGCAGCCGACTTAAAAAATAAAGGTCATGATGTACATTACAAATCGTATATAGGCGGACATTCCTACGCGGTATGGCAAGTTGCCTTGCAAGATGCACTCAAACATTTTTTTGCGCAAAAGTAGTTTATAAACGTTTAGATCATAAAAAAGCCCTCAATTGAGGGCTTTTTTTGAAGATGGTACTGATTTAATTCCAGCGGTTTATGCGTTTAAAGGTTCCAAAATCATTGAAACGCACACCAACTTCACGCATGACTTGGTGTGCCGTTTTTGCAGTTAGGTGACGAATATAAAACGGCTCTTTGACCACAAAATGGTGAATGGCATGGGTCGAACCGAAGTTAAAGCAAAACAATTGCATTGGGAACAACCACCACGGATTTAACACCTGAGTTTGTTTAATGACATCACGTGGGTCAATATCACCATAATAATGCATATTTGAGCTGATAAATTGTAAGCAGAAAGAGCGTATAAAGTTCGGAATAATCCAAACCACAGCTAGAAAATTAATCGTTGGAATTAACTTCACTAAATTAACTGACCAACTAATACTTTGTCCTAACATTGGAGCAATACCATTCACCACATGATAAATTACAAAAACATACCAAATGCCGTAATAAACAAAACTTAAAGGAAAAAATCCAGTCAGTTGAGAGATCAATGCAGTTTTACGTTCTTTTTCAGGTTGTTTTTCAATGAATTTCCCAATCATTTTAAACATTTGAAATGGGCGCAAATATACCGTCATCAATTGATCGCTAATGACCAATAGACGACGCAATCCCCACGGCATGCCATTACTGATGCCCCGTTCTTCCAAATCGTATTCGGAACCTGAATACTTGTGATGATTGAGGTGCAAACGACGACGTGCCCAAGGACTAATGGTATTGGGACGTGCTAACCAAACCAAAGCCAACATGAGATGGTGAGCCCATGGCGTCTTTTTAAAATACATATAATGAATCAGGTCATGTTCTAATTCATGTGTCAGTGAAGCAAACATCGCCACCAAAATCACACAAGCCCATGCCGGTAAAATGCCAACAGCAAACGCCCAAGCTGAACCCAACATTCCCAGTAGTGCAAAAATAAGGATGGCTGCGCCTATAAAGTTTTGATGTTTTAAAATGGGATATTGCTGACGTAAGTCTTCACCAGCTTTCGTTACGACAGTTCTGACTTTGTTAATTCGCTGTTGATCTGTCATATCGGAAGACATAGACATAGTACAAACCTAAAAATTAAAAAACAGTTGTACATTAAAGCAAATTAAAAAAAAGGAAATCGCTATTTTGAGAACAAATCATCGTCTGTTCAAATATTCAACATTTTATTTATTTTCAATATCTTATTTATAAATAATCTGAGTATTTACTCCATTTTTTCTTTGCAAAATCGGCTGCTTTTAATGTCTTTTCATCACAGGTTTTATGTATTCCTTTTTAACCTACAGAGGATGACGAATATCATTTGAGAATAATAAAGCCCCAAAATTGGAGCTTTATTATTGCATAAAGGTTTAACCCAATTTATTCACGATCTTTAACGGCAATACTTTCATCGCAAGACCTAGAGGCAACCAAGGCCATTGTGGTACATAGGCTTTAACCGGTGCTTTCTCAATGGCTTTTGCTAAAAGATGTGAACCCGTTTTTTCATCGACTTCAAATGGCAGTTTTTTCGCACCTTCATTGATCTCTGTACGAATATAACCAGGGAAAATAGTCGTCACTTTAATTGGGGTATCAATCAGTTCTGCACGAATACCTTCAGCTAGAGCAGCAACACCTGCTTTACTCGCACCATAAGCCGTTAAATGTTTAGGCATGCCACGCATAGCACTCATCGAAGAAATCACCACCAAATGCCCTGCATTTTGGCTACGGAAAATTTCAACCGCAGCTTCACATTGCGCTAATGCAGAGATAAAGTTAGTTTCAACTGTGGCACGGTTAATTTCAAAATTGCCTTTACCAATACGACGACCTTCACCGACACCTGCGTTGACAATAACACGATCAATACTGCCAAAATCTGCTTTAAAGGCACGGAATACTTCAAACACTTGATCGTAATTTGTGACATCGAGGGTTTTCGCAACCACTTTGATGCCATATTGGCTTTCCAGTTCATTTTTTAGCGTTTCTAGACGCTCTAAACGACGTGCGCAAATGGCCAAGTTGTAGCCTTTTTGTGCAAACTCGCGTGCCATTCCTGCACCAATCCCTGAGCTTGCACCTGTAATTAAAATTGTTTTAGCCATGATAATTCCTTTGTTTATCTTAGATCCAAGTTAATAAATTTGGATCAACTGCTTTTATAAAATGGTGTTCATTTAAACTGAGTAATTGCGGTTCATTTCCAACCAAACGCAGTGTTGTCATACTGGTATTGGCAATGGCCCAATTGAGTGCAAATGTTTTTTCTGGACTCAGCCCTAAAATTTTACCTACGGCAACGGAGATCACTCCACCTGAACTAAACACAACAGCATAGCGTGGTTTGGTTTCAGCCAGTTGAGTGCATAACTTTTCTAGCGCTGTTTCGACTCGACTTTTAAAATGTGGCCAAGATTCATCATATTCATGATGAAATTCTCCACCTGTCCAACGCTCAATGGCGCCTTCAAAAATTTTCGATAAATAAGCACGTGGGTTTTCATGCTTAGATACATCTTCTTTTAATAAATGCGGTTGGTTAAATCGAGGTTCATATTGAGCAAAAACTTGCTGATGATTAAATTCATTCCACGCGTTATCTGTATCAACTTGTGCTTCTGGAAAGCATTCAGCCAATGCAAGATTGGCTGTTTGTTGATGACGTTGCATGGAGCCTGCAACCACATAAGGACTTTCTTTTAAAATACGGTCGAAATACTGTCCCAGCACCTTAGCCTGTAGCTCACCATTGGGAGAAAGCTTGTCATAGCTTTCTGCACCAAAAGAAGCCTGACCGTGCCGAATTAAATATATCGTGGTCATTTCCCTAAAATATCCTTCATTTTTTCAATGTACTTTTGCGCTACATCATTGGCTTCAAGTTTTTGCAAACCGATAAGTTTTAAGGCACGAATATGTAAAGCATGGATCACAATCCAAAAATCTTTGAATGCCGGATTATTGGTTTGTTTGTGGTAAAAGCGGTAATAAATTTGCTGTGCGATTACGGCTAAACGGAAAATGCCGAACACTTCATAAAATGTCCAGTTGTCTGTTTGTAGACCAGTTTTTTCTAAGTAATATTCAACGACTTCTTTACGACTAAACATACCTTTCAAGTTAGTCGGCTGGCGTCGAGTCGCTTTAAAAATTGCGTTATCGCCACTTTCAACCCAATACGCTAAAGCTGAACCTAAGTCCATCAGTGGATCGCCAAGCGTTGCCATTTCCCAATCCAATACGCCAATCACTTGGGTAGGATCATTTGGATCTAAAATGACGTTGTCAAAACGCCAATCGTTATGAATTACACAGGTTTTAGAGTCAGCAGGAATATTGTCTTTGAGCCAATTACGGACATATTTAAAAGAAGGAACATTTAAGGTTTTGGCTTTTTCATAGCGTGCGTCCCAACCTTCCACTTGACGACGACAGTAGCCGTCGCCCTTGCCTATTTTTTCTAAAGCTGTGCCTTCATATGGCACTTGATGCAGTTCAATTAACTTATCGATGACGTTGGTACACAACGCTCGAACTTGAGTTTCATCAAAATTGATTTCTTTGGGTAAGTTTGCACGTGGAATGATACCTTCTACGCGCTTCATCACGTAGAAATCACAGCCAATCACTGATTCATCCTGACATAGCGCCACCATTTCAGGGAGCACAGGATAAAATTCAGATAATGCCTTCTGAACGTTATACTCACGTGCCATATCATGTGCAGACTTGGCTTTGGTGCCTTTCGGTGGACGACGTAAAATTAAATCAGCATTGTCGTATTTTAAGCGATAAGTCCAATTTGATGCACCGCCTGAATATTGAGTGACTTCTACAGGCCCTTCTATTTCAACGCCATGTTCAATCAACCAATTTCCTACAGCACGTACATCCAGTTCTTCACCCTCACGAACTGAACCGCCTACATCGATCACTGACATGCTTTTCTTCCTAAATTTGAATCTATCATGATGATAAAAATATAATTTTCTATAGTTTTATAGCATGGACAACTCGGGGTTGCCATGCCAAATATGTGACTACAACTTGTTTATTTTTTACGACGGCTGCTATAACCGCGCTTCGCCAATTCTAATTTTGCAATCATGCCTTTATGCACTTCATCAGGGCCATCAGCTAGACGCAGTGAACGTGCTTGCGCAAAGAAACCTGTGAGCGGTGTATCTCTAGAAACCCCAGCACCGCCGTGGATTTGAATCGCCATATCAACAACTTTTTCTAAGACACTCGGCGCGACCACTTTAATGGCAGAAATCTCGGTTAATGCAGCCATATTCCCAAGAGTATCCATTTTATATGCTGCATAAAGGGTCAGTAAACGTGCCTGATCAATCGCAACACGTGCTTCTGCTACGCGTTCTAAATTTCCACCGAGTTTTAAGATTTCTTTACCAAAAGCAGTACGGCTCATACCACGGTCAATCATCAGTTCTAGCGATTTTTCGGCAGCACCAATACAACGCATACAGTGATGAATACGGCCTGGGCCTAAACGACCTTGTGCAATTTCAAAACCTTGACCTGCACCGCCAATAAAGTTTGCAACAGGAACACGTACATTTGTGAAGCTAATTTCACCATGTCCATGTGGTGCATCATAATCACCAAAGACTGGAAGCATACGTTCGATTTTCACTCCAGCAGTTTCAACTGGTACTAAAACCATTGAATGCTGATGATGACGGTCTTTGCTTTCATCTGGTGTATGCGCCATAAAAATAATGATTTTAGCATTAGGATCACCTAAACCTGAAGACCACCATTTACGGCCATTCAACACAATTTCGTCGCCTTCAACGACAGCTGTAGCTTCCATATTGGTTGCATCACTTGAAGCAACAGCAGGTTCTGTCATACAAAATACTGAACGGATTTTGCCGTCCAGTAATGGTGTTAACCATTGCTGCTTTTGTTCTTCTGTACCATAGCGCCAAATCACTTCCATATTGCCGCTGTCAGGTGCATTGCAATTGAATACTGTAGGTGCAAGTAAGCTACGGCCTGAAAGTTCTGCGATGTGTGCATATTCTTGTACAGATAAGCCTTGCCCAAGTTCAGGACAAGGTAAAAACATATTCCATAAGCCTGCAGCTTTGGCTTTATCTTTTAAAACCTCTAACTGTGCTGGCCATTGCCATTTGGTCCAATCACCACCTTGGTTCAGCTCATGAACTTCTGCCCAAAACTCAGTTTCTACAGGCTCAATTTCATCTTTAATAAATTTTTTTGTTCTTTCAATATAATCTTGTGCACGTGCTGAAAGTTCAAACATGACAACATCCTTTAAATATTCTGTTCTTTACGCTTTACAACACCATAACCTGAAATCTAATATGAACAAAATGATTTAATTCAATAGATGAACATGAATAGTATTCATAAAAACACAGTCATCGATATGGGTGTTTTCCACCGTATGGATATCAATTTATATCCACTATATATCGCAATTTATGAACAAAAAAGCATTTCAAAAGCAGCACAAATTTTGTGTATTACTCAGTCTGCAGCGAGTCATGCACTTCAACGTTTAAGACAACATTTACAAGATGACTTATTTGTACGTGCTGGGGCAAAAATGCTCCCGACTCCATTTGCCGAGCAGATCTATCCAGTAATTAAAAATGCGCTTATTGCGATTCAAAGTATTTCTATCCAAAAACAACAATTTACTCCTTCAATGGTACAGAGCTTAAAAATTGCCGTACATGATGAAATTGAACCGATTATTTTTCCTAAGTTAGTTGAACACTTTCAACAGCAACAGTTTCAGATCCAATTTTCCAGTATTAAATTAGACCGCAAAACCATTGTGGCTGACCTTGCTGCACAGCAAATCGATTTTGCGATTGATCTTGAGCAAAACTTTGGTGAAAAAATAAATTTTCAAACTTTAGTTGAAGACCAATTCGTGGTTTGTAGTCAACATTCCAAGATGGATGAATCTATTTATCTTTCTGCTCCTCACATTGGGGTTTCTTCCCGACGTGCAGGTGTATTAGTTGAAGATATTTATTTAAATCGTAAAAAACACTCTAGAGAGATTTTTTTACGCTGTCAGCATTACTCTACTGCGCTACAAATTTTGGCACAGCAACCCAAGGCAATATTAACGATTCCGCAAAATATTTTGACGCATTTACAGGTTGCTCCCGAACTGAATATTTTTGATGTACCTGTAGACTTGCCGAAAATTAAACTAGGGATGTATTGGCATAATGATTTGGAATTAAATTCGCGGCATGTTTTTTTGCGAAGCCAAATTTCTAAAATTTTTGCTTAGGCTATTTTATGATGATATATCAGCTTGCTTAGGCTATTCACATGGATTTAGATTTAATTCTGCGTGATGAAACTTGCTGTATATTTATAGATCAAATGCTGATTATTTAATGTATTTTTAACTGACCGCCGGTTTATTCGACAGCCATAAATCATGAGTTCTTATAAAATCTAAACTCCTGTTTTTATGCGATATGACTTCGTTCATATCATTATGTATGCTTTCAAATCTCTCCACAAATTGGCTCATGGCTTTAGGTGCAGTATTGTGCCTGATCACAGTCTATGTTTTCTATAAAGTCACCATTTTCTTAAAGGATTTTTTTCAACCCTTTAAGAAAGGAAAATCTTACCTCTGCCGTGTATCCGATATTAGTGATGGCGATACCCTCACCTGCTATCGGATGAATCTGAGACGTTCTAAAACCAAACTTCGCTTTGCTTATGTGGATGCGCCAGAATCGACACAAGCCTACGGTAAAGAGTCAGCCCGCCTGATCAAATCCATGGTTTATAAGAAATTTGTCCGTGTAAAAATCACTGATGTAGACCGTTATGGCCGCTGCGTTGGGGTTATTTATCGCTATCGTAAATGCATGAATGAAGAAATGGTAAAACGTGGTGCTGCGTGGGTGTACGAAGAATACATCCGTGACCAAAAGCATTTGCACTATATGATGAATTTACAAAGTAAAGCACGTAAACAAAAGAAAGGTTTGTGGAAAGCCAGTCGTCCAATGCGCCCTAAAGAGTATCGTAAATTACATAAATAACAGACCACATTACAGCATGGCTAAGGAATATTTAATGACTTAGCCATGTCTAATATTTGACCTTTTTTTACTTCGCTATACAATATTGCTGCCCTTTTGGGCATAGAAAATAAATTAGATAATTAAAATTGGAATAATAATGACTGAACTTACTTCAAGCGAATTGAATCCGTTTCAACAAGATCAAAATATTCAGCCTCAAATTCAAAAAGCCGATCATCCACTGTCTCCTGAAGGACGTTTTGGCCGCCTGTCCTATTTAGCGTGGTTATTTATCATTAGTATGATTTATACCTGCCTATTAGGCATCAGCGTCGCACTGGGACTTTTTGCATTTTTCAATTCAGCAGAACGTAGTATTGAAGCACTTTTTAATTCGTTTTTAGGACTCAGTGCGATCGCACTGATTGTCGTTTCTATCGTTGCAATGTTTGTCGCAATGATCTGCATTACGATTCGTCGTTTACATGATCTAAATAAAAGCGGTTGGCTCTGTTTAATTTTTCTCATCCCACTGGTCGGTACCATCTTTAGCATTTATGTGATGGCTGCAAAAGGCACTGAAGGTGAAAATAAATATGGTATTAAACGTCCAACTGAACAAACAGAGAAAGTCATTGGGTCACTGTATCTGATCCTGATGATTGTTTATTTATTGGTTATGATTCCATTGATGTTCAATATGCAAAGTATGATGAGCAATTTAGAACAAGCGCAATTACAAGAACAAGCAATGATGTCTGAAGGTGAACCTGAATTAACGGATGAACAACTTGCGGCTTATTTAGAGCAAGCTGAATCAGAAGGTGAAGAACTTGCTTATGCAGATGGTGAAAGTGTAGAAATTTCAGAAAATGCAGACAGCTCAGCGGAAGATGCAGCAATTGCAGCTGCAGAAGCTTCTGTAGAATAAACACGTATTGTTTAAGGTATCAATTCAACGATATGCATTGAACGATAAGCTTTAAATGAAATGTTTTGCAAGAAAACCTGTGTGCGCACAGGTTTTTTTATACCTGTTTTTTATGCTTTGAGTTGTTCACTTGAATTCAAAATAAATTAGGCGTAAAGTTGCGACAATTTAGTTACCCTAGTTAACTATCATGAATTCCACATTAGGTTTCCGCTCTTCTCTTCTGCGCTGTGCGCGTCTGATGAGTGATGAAATCAACACGATTTTATTGCCCTATCAATTGAACTATTCACTTTGGCAAGTCATGTTTGTCATCCGTGAAAAAACTGCTTGTACATCTATTGAAATGGCGGAATATTTAAATGTATCCAAGCCATCCATCACTAAGCGTGTCAAAATTCTTGCTCAGATGGATATTTTGGCACATGTGCAAACTGACGATAAACGTCAAAAGAAAATGATGCTCAGCGAGACTGGACGTGAGTTATTTCAGCAATGTGCAAAAGACATAGATGCCTTTGAGCAGCGCCTGATCGCGCCATTAGCTAGCCAAGATATCCAACACTCCATTCAAATTTTACACCGTGTCATGCAAGAACTTGAACACAGAAATGTAGGTGATGATCATGCAAGATAAAGCACCACTTTGGACTCGAAATTTTATTTTAGTCAGCGCCATTAACTTCCAATTGGTTTTAACCTTTTATCTCTTGGTTGTGGTGATCGTGGGCTATGCGGTGGCTGAATTGGGTGCGACTACAGCCCAAGCAGGTTTAGTTTCAGGCTTGTTCATTGTCGGCACATTGGTCGGGCGTTTATTGGTGGGTAAGTTCCTAGAACGTTTTGGTCGTAAAACAACACTGATCGTTGGTTTAATTGGCTTTTTAGTCTTTTCTGGTTTTTACTTCATTCAGTTTGGCGTCGGCATGTTGCTTTTCATACGCTTTATGCATGGCTTTATGATGGGTATGGCATCAACAGTGCTGGGTACCTTAATTGCTCAAATCTTACCGGCTACACGTCGCGGTGAAGGCATTGGCTACTACAGCATGAGTAGTACTTTAGGTACAGCTATTGGGCCATTTCTTGCCATTTGGATGATGTTACACATTGGTTATCACGCGATTTTTATCGTTTCTACGATTATCGCATTGAGCTGCCTATTGGTTGCCTTGCTGATTCAAGTGCCCGATTTACCCAAAATCAATAAATCCCTCGATACTGTTGAAGCTGTCAAAAAACCGAGTTGGATTGCTCAATTTGTAGAACCTAAAGCATTACCGATATCGTTCATCATGCTTTTCGCTTCAATCTGCTATTCAGGCGTATTGTCTTTCATTAACTTCTACGCCAAAGAAATCGATTTGGTTGAAACAGCCTCGTTTTTCTTTTTGATGTATGCCATTGCGATTTTAATTTCTCGCCCATTTACAGGCCCGTTGATGGACCGTAAAGGTGAAAATGTAGTGATCTACCCTGCTTTTGTGATTATGGGCGTGGCATTGGTATTGCTCAGCATCACTCAGAGTTCATGGATGCTTTTACTTTGTGCAGGCCTACTTGGACTCGGTTATGGCAATATTCAGTCGGTCTGCCAAACAGTTGCCGTGAAAAGTGCACCGCTTGAACGTATGGGCTTTGCCACTTCGACTTTCTTTATCTTTTTAGATGCCGGCTTAGGCTTTGGGCCATACTTTATCGGTAAATTGCTCGACCATATTGGTTACTCACAATTGTATTTGTATAGCGCATTTGCTGCCTTTGCATGTATTGGTACCTACTACATTTTACATGGTCGTTATGCCGTTCGAACCGCTTAAACTGTATTTAAACATCAAATCGTCGGCTGAAACGTCGACGATATTCTAAGGGGCTCAGCCCCGTTTTTTTTTGAAATAACCGTCGAAATGAGCTTGGGTCACTATAGCCGACCTCTCGCATAATCAGATCTAATGCGTGTCCCGTTTCTTCTAAACGCTTTCGTGCAGCTTCTATCCGTATTGATTGTAAGTATTGATTGGGAGGAATATCCAAAGCCGTTTTAAAATGTCGAATCAATGTCCTCGTTGTCACATTAAACTGCGCCGCAAGTTCATCTAAGACTATATTTTCATGATAATGCTGTTCCAACCAATCTTGAACTTTTTGCACTAAACCATCCTGATGCGGTTTAGATATTTTCAATAATGAATAGGACAACTGACTATCACGACGATAATCCAATACAAATGATTTTGCCGTGTGGATTGCCGTTTCAAAACCATAAAAACGTTCGATTAGGTGCAGTCCCAAATCAAACCATGCTAAGCCCCCGCCTGCACAGTAAATATTTTGGTCATGGCTAATGAGCTGATCTGCATTCAGTCTTACCAAAGGATAGCGTTCACGAAACATTTGCTGAAAGCCCCAATGCGTCGTTGCCTGCTTACCATCTAAAAGCCCTGCTTCTGCCAGAAAAAAATTACCCGTACAATTTCCTGCGATCAGTCCGCTTTGTAATTGACGAGTTTTTAATAACTCGATTAGTGCTGAATTTTGCGCTAAAACATCTAAAATCGCCGCGCCTATCGTTGGAACAATGATGATATCTGCATCTGTTATTTCAGAAAATGCTAAATCTGCATAAAGCTTGATGCCATTAATACATTGCACAGCTTGACCATGTTGTGAGGCAATTTTAACCTGAAATAGCCTCTGCACATTCTGTTTTTGGATCCGGTTCCAACTGACACCCGCCATTGCAAAGAGATCAACAACCCCAGTAATCGCGGAAGCCAAAGCACCATCAAATGCTAAAATTATGATTTTCTTCATTTAAAGTTCAAATTATCAAAATGTCATTTTTAACTTATTAAGTGTCATTATTGACAATTCTATATCTAAAAATCAACTGCTAGGCTTAAGCCATAAAATTCAACCCGATTAGAGATTGAGCAATGGCGCAGTTAATCAATGACAAAGATTTAAATTTTTTGCTATTTGACGTGTTTAAAGCGCAAGACTTAACGCATTACCCACGTTTTGCTGAGCATGATACTGAAACCTTCAAAAGCATCCTAGAAACTGCACAAGGTATTGCTCAAGACTTTTTTGCACCACATAACGCAACAGCCGATCAAAACGAACCTACGTTTGATGGTCAACAGGTTAAAACCATTGCAGAAGTCAAAACGGCATGGAAGCAATTTGCAGATGCCGGCTTGCTTTGTGCGCAGCATGATTATGATGCAGGCGGTATGCAACTTCCGACTTTGATCAACATGGCTGCAAATGCTTATTTCATGTCAGCAAATCCTTCATCAGTGGCTTATTCATTTCTAACCGCTGCGGCTGCAAATGTGATTCTAGCTTTCGGTACGACTGAACAAAAAGATAGGTTTGTACCGCATATGTTCAGTGGTCGCTTTGCAGGAACGATGGCCATGACTGAACCTGATGTGGGTTCATCTTTAGGTGATTTGACCACAAAAGCTATACCGCAAGCCGATGGTACCTACCTCATCAAAGGCCAAAAGATGTTTATTTCAGGGGGTGACCAAGACATCACTGAAAATATCGTGCATTTGGTCCTTGCTCGCATCCAAGACGCACCTCAGGGCGTAAAAGGTATATCTCTGTTTATTGTTCCGAAGTTTAAAACCCTGAGCGATGGTTCACTTGCAGGCGCCAATGACGTTCAACTGGCTGGCTTATTACATAAAATGGGCTACAGAGGTACAACATCGACAGTACTGAGCTTTGGTGAAAAAGACCAATGTACAGGCTATCTGATTGGTGAAGCAGGTGCTGGTCTTAAATATATGTTTAAGATGATGAATGAAGCACGAGTCGGTGTCGGCTTAGGTGCAGCCATGATTGGATACCGTGGCTATTTAGAGTCACTCGAATATGCCAAAAACCGTCCACAAGGTCGCTTAGTATCAGATAAAAATCCTGCCTCAAAACCTGTCAATATTATTCAACATACAGATGTTAAACGGATGCTTTTGGCACAAAAATCCTATGTGGAAGGCGCACTCGCATTATGCCTATTTGCTGCACGATTAATTGATGAACATCAAGCCGCTAACAATGAAGACAGCGCGTTGTTATTAGATTTGATTATCCCTGTCGTCAAATCATTCCCTTCCGCCTATGGACCCAAAGCCAATGATTTAGCCATCCAAGTTTTAGGTGGCGCTGGCTATACCCGTGAATATCCGCTTGAACAATGTTATCGCGACAACCGCTTAAATCCGATCCATGAAGGTACATTTGGTATTCAATCTTTGGATTTGTTGGGTCGTAAGCTTTGGCAGCACAACAGCAAAGGTTTGATGCTGTTATTACAACGTATGCAAAATACGATTGATCAAGCTCAACATCCAAAAACGCAAGCGCTTGCAGCAATTTTTTCAGCGCATTTAAACACGGTGAAGAAAATCACACAAAGTTTGGGACAAGTCCTCGCCCAAGGTCGTGTCGATCAGGCACTGGGAAATTCTGCGTTGTATCTAGACATGATGGGCAAAGTCATCATTTCATGGCTATGGCTTGAAATGGCCAATCAAGCCTTTGTGAAATTTGAACATTCAGATTTAGCTGAAGATCAACAATTCTTAGCAGGTAAATTACAAGCCGCGCAATATTTTATCCGCTGGGAATTACCTGAAATAGAGCACCAAGCCAAGTTATTGCTAGAACTTGATGATACTTGCCTCAACATGCAAGAAAGTTGGTTCTAGCCACCCGTTTAGCTCAGTCCTCAATGGGCTAATCTGGACAAGGTTTTCACGGATGAAAATCTTGTCCAACCCTATCTATTTCAATAAAACTGCAATAAAAAAAAGAACTTAGATTTCGTTCCTTATTTATCAAAATTGAGTGCTATACATCGCAATTATTGGAAGACTTTAAAACGAGCGGCATCATCCATATAGCCTTTTTCTTTCGCTTCACCTTCCACTGAACCAAAAACCAATTGAGCACGAAGTTTCCAATGCGCAGGAATGTCCCATTCAGCATGCACTTGTTCATCCACAATTGGGTTGTAATGCTGTAATGATGCGCCTAAACCTTCGGTATGCAATGCGGTCCAAGTCGCAAATTGGGCAATGGCAGTTGAATGTTCGGCCCAAATTGGAAAGTTTTCTGCATAAGACGGAAACTGTGCTTGTAGACCACTGACCACATCTAAATCTTCAAAGAACAAAACTGTACCCAAACCTGCTGCAAAACTTGCCATTTTCGCCGTCGTCTTCGCAGCACTTTCTTCATCTTTTGCATAAGATTTTAATTTGTCAGCGACTAAGCCCCAAAATTTTTCGCTTTCACCATTAAATAAAATAACAGCACGAGAAGATTGTGAGTTAAATGAAGACGGGCTTTGTTTAATCGCTGTTTGGATCAAATCAGTTAAATATTCTGTGCTTTGGCTTACATTGTCCCCAATAGCATAAATAGTGCGACGTTTGCGAATCAGGTCAATAAACTGATTTGACATATAAAATGGTCCTTTAAAATAAAATGTGCAGATGAGTCAGAAACATTTGGAATGATAAGTATCGCGACTTTCCAAATGTTTTGAATGCTTTACTTGCTTGATGAGTCACTATGAAACAGTCATTTGCCGAAGTAAATCTGAAGTTCTGCTGTACATATAAAAAATCCTCCTAAGCGGAGGATTTTTCGACTAAAACTTTGTACAGTTTAGAATTTTGCTTCTAATACATTCGCTGACACTTGGTTTTTCCAAAGCTCACGTAAAGTCGGTAGATAGAATTTTTCACCTAACTCAACCAACTCTGCATCAATTAAACCATGAACTTCGTGCATGAATAGATAATCCAGTTCAACAGTTTGTAATTTTGACTGTGCTTTTTTATATTCTTTGCGCTTTTGCTGTGCTTTTTTTACCAAGTTATCTGCATAAGCACGGTCTTTATATTGGGCAATAGCATTCAAACGTAGTTCGATTACGCCCCAACCACTGAGTAGCAATTTAAATTTTTCAAAATCTGTCGTTGTCGATTCCCAGCTCATTTCTTCTAGATTTTCATTTTCAGGCAAAACTGGTAGCAAAAGCTCCATAACACTTGGGAAAATCTTTTTAAAATTCAAAACAAATTTAACAGGATGCTCGCCCGGATAGTCTTTAAATTGAACGTTCTTTTGGACATCTGTCAAATAGATGGTGAGCATTGGGGGAAATCCTTAAATAAAACACTGTCTTGCAAATATTTATTCAAACAAATGTCAAATAGCAACGAAAACAGAAAAAGAAAGGCATTTTAACAAGTGTGCCAATGAATTCAAAGCCCAATCCTATGAATTACTCGCTTCATACCCCGGCCTTGCTGCATTTTGTTCGTTGCCCTATTTTTAATAAACCGTCCTGTTTATATACATACATTTCAAGATGACTATGATTCAAAAGAATATGTGTTAGCCAGTATTTAGCGATAAAAAAGAATTAAAAAGTTATCCAATAAAAAGAGAGGCTGAGTATGAGTCAGCCTCTCTTTTTATTTTCAAACACTCTAATTGAATGATCTCAAAACTATTTATTTGGTATTGGGTGAAACCATTTGCTCAGGACGAACCACTTCATCAAATTGCTCTGCCGTGACTAAACCGAGTTCTACCGCAACTTGTTTTAGAGTTTTGCCTTCTTTATATGCAGTTTTAGCAACTTTTGCAGCATTTTCATAACCAATTACTGGGTTGAGCGCCGTAACTAACATTAATGAATCATGTAAGAAATGGTCGATTTTTTCACGGTTTGGCTCAATGCCTACTGCACAGTGGTCATTAAAGCTATTACATGCATCGCCGAGGAGTTGAATAGATTGCAATAAGTTAAAGGCAATAACAGGCATAAACACGTTTAATTCAAAGTTACCCGATGCACCCGCAACATTAATGGTTGTGTCATTTCCAAGTACTTGAGCGACCACCATCGTCATGGCTTCACTTTGAGTTGGATTGACCTTCCCTGGCATGATGCTTGAGCCTGGCTCATTTTCTGGAATGCGTAGCTCACCAAAACCACAGCGTGGACCACTGGCTAACCAGCGCACATCATTGGCGATTTTATTTAAACTTGCAGCAAGTGTTTTTAACGCACCCGAAGCAAATACAGCAGCATCACGTCCTGCAAGTGCTTCAAATTTATTGGGCGCTGTCACAAATGGCAGACCCGTTTGCTTCGCAAGTTCTGCTGCTGCTTTTACAGCATATTCAGGATGTGCATTTAGACCTGTACCTACAGCCGTACCACCAAGTGGTAATTCATATAGCCCTTCTAAGGCTTGATTTAATCGCTTCAAACCATGATCGAGCTGTGAAACATAGCCACTAAACTCTTGGCCTAATGTTAAAGGCGTTGCATCCTGTAAATGTGTACGGCCAATTTTAACAATATCTTTAAATTCGTTAGATTTCGCTTCTAAAGTATTACGAAGTTTTGTTACTGCAGGAATTAAAAGCTCATTGATTTGTAGGCTTGCAGCCACATGAATTGCGGTTGGGAATGAATCGTTGGTCGATTGAGCACGATTGACATGATCATTGGGATGGACAGGTTTTTGTGAGCCCAACGGATTACCCAGTTTTTGATTGGCAATATTGGCAATTACCTCATTACAGTTCATGTTACTTTGCGTACCTGAACCAGTTTGCCAAACTACCAGTGGAAATTGTGCATCCCATTGACCTGAGATCACTTCTTCGGCTGCATTGACGATATAACCAGAAAGTTCTTTAGGGATTTGACCCAATGCTGCGTTGGTGATCGCTGCTGATTTTTTAACGAGACCCATTGCACGAATCATTGGACGCGGTAAACGTTCACCACCAATTTTAAAGTTTTGCAAACTACGCTGTGTTTGTGCACCCCACATCGCATCGCTAGTTACTTCAACATCGCCCATTGTGTCATGTTCAATACGTGTTTGCATAAATGACCTCATATCCTTATCTATAAACTTGAACGTCTGTGCAGAATCAAATTCTGCTGATAAATACAGTTTAGGTAACTTGCTTAAGTTTGTAAATAATAACCATTATCAATTACAAGTGTTTTATATGATAACCTTTATCGTGATTTTATAAGGAAAATCATACTCAATGATGATTTTTTTCCAATACAAGACGAGTTAATTACCTCTTAATGTTTGTTGATAGAAACGCCATTCATCTTCTAGCATTTTCTTTAAATCTTGTTCAGGCTGCCAATCAAAAGTACTTTTCGCTTTCTGTGTACTTGCCCCAAGCTGGTCATATTCATGGCTTGGATAAAAAGTAGATTCGACAGTCTTAATCTCGGCCTTAGTTACTTCTGAAAGCGTATCTAATAGTTGCTGTATCGAAACCAACTCACCTGAAATATTAAAAGCCTCACAGGCGAATTGCTGCTGCGACAACCATTGCAAACATTGCCACACCGCCTTACAACAGTCGAGTACATGCAAGAAACTCCGTTCCACAGTACCATCTCCAGTTTTAGCTTGTTTGCGAAGTTCGATAAAATCTCGTTGTAAAGCCCCGACTTGCATCGCAAGCGGCACGATATTTTTTGGCAATGGCGCAACAAACTCACCTAAAACTGCATGTTCGAAAGCACCTGCGACGTTTCCTAAACGCAAAATCGCAATTTTCCACTCATTATCGGTACGTGCCGTATCCCGTATAATTTCTTCCACCATTTGTTGAGATTTCACATAGGGATTTGGATAGGTAAAATTGATTTCTGTGTCTTCTGTTAATTCTGCCGAAGACTGACCATATACCGCCAAACTTGATAAATGGATCAGTGTTCGTACACCTGTTCGCTGCATGGCACGCAGCAAACTCATGATACAGCTGACATTATCATTATAGTATTCAAGTGGTTTAAGGACGGATTCTTCCAATGACTTAAAGCCTGCCGTATGAATGACAGCATCGACGGTATATTGTTCAAATACTTTATTGAGTGCGGGAGTATTTCGAATATCGAGTTTGACAAAAGGTACATACATGCCTGAAATAAATTCTAGTCGTTCAAGTGTTTGTAAATTTGCATTGGATAAATTATCCACAATAATGACTTCTTGACCTTGAGCCATTAAACTCAAGGCTATATGTGAGCCTATAAAGCCTAAACCACCAGTCACTAAAATCATTGTTTAGATACTCCTTATAGTTATCAAGCTTTTACAACTCTTTGGCATCATCTTGGTGTCGTCACCAACTTTTCTACAGATCAAAATTATTAAACCTCGCCTCAGCATTTTCCATGAGCCGAACAATCTGCAAGAGCATTCTAGTTTTATCTTACTGCTTTGGAATTTTGACTGTGTTGCAGTTATGAATATTAACTGTATTTGATTTACGACAAATGACCTCGCTAGCGATCCATTTAGAAGACATCACAAGTTTTCGTGGCATTTGAGTTGAAGGCTTTTTGAAGAAGATATTTAATAATAGTTACATTGCGAAGCATGTTAGACAGCAACAAAATATTAGAGATGATCTTATCGAATGAGCAAATAGCATTGAGCAGTCTGACTATTTTTTGAGGTATAGGATCTGGATGTGAACGCCAGATGAATCATCATAAATATTCATCTGGCAAGATGTTGGCAATGTAACTATAGCAGCAGCAAACTTTTGAAATCGCAAATATTTGGCGAACTTAATTTAGCGGATATAGCCTTTTTTAATCATGGCTGAGAATAGGAACTCGTAAACTTTTAAGATCATGCTCACCAAATGAAAACCATAGCTTCGCCATAAAGACAGTCCGACAAAATTAAGCAAAACAGCGATGATCAACGCGCCCGCCATATCCATTGGATAATGCACACCTAAATAGACTCTCGACCATGCAACAAGAAAAGCGAATGCTAGAAATACATAGCCGACGGTTTTTTGCTTTGAAAATATATAAGAAAATGCAATCGTGCTAAAAAACAGCATGTGATCACTCGGGAATGATCCATTCGGTGAATGTTCTATAATCGTGCGTCCAACGTCCAAGACAAAGGGTCTAGGATAGTAAAAAAAACTTGAAATCACTTGGCTGATAAGAAATGCGACGATTGTAAAAACAGTGGCTTTAACGATTTGTTTTTTGATATCAAAATTGCCTTTAAACCAAGCCAAAAACATCAAAAGAATCACGATATAAAATAGATCATTGGCTATAAATATGGCGAAAGAAATGGTGAAATCTAAAGCATTGTCCGAAGCATTGATTGAATTAAATAAACTTAAGTTAAATTTCTCTATATTCATGAGATGGTTTAAAAAATGAAAAGATCATAGCACTCTGCAAAATCAAAAATTGCGTTTTATTCATATAAAGATTTTTCAGTATGTAACCGCACAGTTTATTTATGAAAAGTGTTAGCTTGAGGCTGAATCCAAAATAAACCCAAAGTTATATTTGAAGAAAAATTGGCAATGACTTCGCTGCCTAAATAAGCAAAACTTTGCAAATATTCAGATCATTGAGTAAATCATTGTATACTAGCTTTTTCTTCTGAACTCAGAACAAACTGTCGATCTAGACCGTTTATTCATTTAGTGAATTTCGATGAGTACTCTATTACTAATTACCTCCTCACCTACTTCGATATTGGCTTGGCATGCTTTTGGTCTTGCCCAAGCGCTGAAGCAAAAAGGCGAAAACTTTCGGGTTTTTTTCTATCAAGATGGTGTAAATGTCGCAAATGCCCTGCAATGGGTGCCAGATGATCAACGCAAACTCAGTAGTGAATGGCAAAAACTCGGCATTCGTTTACCTGTTTGCGTAAGTGCAGCGCTCGCACGTGGGATCACAGATCAGGAAAATGCACAGCGTCACAATATTCAGCAACATAATCTAGCTGAGCAATTTGAACTTGTGGGCCTAGGCGAACTCGCCGATGCCGTACAAGCTGCTGACCGTTTATTGCAATTCTAAATATTTTGATTGCCGCGCATTTGTAGCATTGAAAAGGAAAATTACGTGAAATCTGTACTGGTTGTTTTAACTCATGCAAATCTTGCAAGCTTACAAGTACATGAAAGTCTTTCTGCAACCATGGTGCTTGCAACCTTCGGCTGTGACGTTAAAGTGTTGCTCAAAGATGCTGCGCTGAGCTTACTTCAGGCAGAACAAGAGTTTAATCAGCTCAAGCATGCATTTAAACTCGCATCCAACATGGTTGATAGCTTTGAGTTTTATGATCTCACCCCGATTTATATTGAACAAAAAAATTCACAGCATCCTTTTGTGATCAACAGTGAACAAGAACTCGAATTTGTTCAATTCAATACCGAATTGATTCAACAATTCGATCATGTGTTGTATTGGTAAAAAGAGGAATGATGATGTCAAATTCTACGCTGTATTTAGTCCAAGCCAGCTATGCCAATACCCTACAGCACATCCAGCAGTTAGCCAGTTTAATCAACCCTGAAGATGCAATCATCCTGATGGGTGAAGCAGTCTTACATATTGCAGATGAACAAATTCAGCAATTTGGCACATGTTATGTACTTGAAAATGATGCTGAAATTTTAGGTAAAAGTATGAATTATAGTCATATGAAAGTGATCGACTATGCCGCTTTTGCTGATCTATGCCTTAGATTTAAACGATGTATTTCACTCAAATAATTTGAGTAAAAGCGATCCATTTCTACAATCTTCTCTTTTGGAATGAATATGAATCTTGAATTAGACCAAGATGGCCATTTGGTGGATTACACTATTTGGAATGAAGCTGTTGCCCAAGAACTGGCTAAAAGTTTAGAACTTGAGTTAAGCCCTTGGCATTTTGAAGTTTTACAAGCTGTACGACAGTTTTATCAACAGTTTGGTCACTCACCGGCAACTCGCCCACTCATTAAATTTTTAATGAAAACCGTGAGCGCTGATATTAATAATGCAGTGTTACAAGACAAATTTAACACCGGTTTGGTCGCTCGACATTTAAGTCGTTTAGCGGGAATACCTAAACCTGCAAATTGTTTGTAATTTTAAAGTAATCTAAATACTGCTTAGGCTATTTTGGCTATATGGATGCAAATCAGCATCTTGAAGAAAGCCATAAAACAGCTTAGGCAGGTTTTAATTGATTGAGAACGATGTAATAGGCTTGGGTAAAAACTGGTTTGACCTGTTTGGCTTGGATCGGTTCTGCACAACATGAACACACTAAAACGGGTTTAAACTTTTCACCACATGTCTGATGGACATATTCAACAGGTGATCCCAAGCCCTGATCCATATATTGATCGGCCCAATGCGTCATGGCTAGAAGAATTGGATACAAGTCTAAGCCTTTTTGAGTCAGTCGATATTCAAAACGTTCCTGACGCTCTAAATAAGCAACTTTGGTCAAAATACCTTCTTCGACCAAACGCTTTAGGCGGTCAGATAACACATGTCGAGTCACACCCAAATTTTGTTGAAAATCATCAAAACGTCGGATGCCCATAAATGCATTACGGATAATCAACATGGTCCAACGGTCCCCTAGCACAGAAAGCGCACGAGCGATTGAACACGGTTGTTGACCAATATCATCCCATTTCATTTTATGAACCATCAAAAATAACGACCAACACCCAATTTAATTCATGCCTGTTGATTTTGCAAAATCCTTTTCAATAATCTTTGATGTACAAATCATAAATCCACCATCGTTTCAACGCATTCATTTTATCTGCTTGATCTGTAAATGAACTAAAAATGTATTTTGTCTTTATTGTCCTCAATGATTTCTAGCCATGCACGCGTTGCGGGACTCATGGCAACAGTGGTATTCCAGGCCATACTGAGTTTCCAGTCTAGGTTTGGATTTTCTAATTCAGCCATATGGTATTTTGCCGCATCAAGTTGTTCACAATAAATTTTAGGCAGGAGTGCAATCCCGACATTTGAATCTACCATTTTGGCGATGAAGTCCCACTGGCTACTTTTACACACTACATTGGGCTCAAATCCGACGTAATTTGCCGCCTGTATAATGATGTCATTGAGTGTGAAGGTATCGTCATACAATAAAAAGGATTCTTCTTTTAATTCAATCAACGAAACGGTTTTTCGCTTACGCCACTGTGAGTTTTTTTTAGATAATAAACATAAAGGTGACTCCATCACTGGAATACCACTTAACACCGGTTTCAAGTGACCCAAAATAATTCCCACATCGACCTGTTTTTTTAAAATGGCATTTTCAATACCCGTCGCCCCTACCTCAAAAAAGCTCAGTTCAATATTGGGGTATTTTTTATGAAACAGCGCGATTAACTGACTGAACAACACCGATGCCAATGGCGGTAAACCTAGAGTCAATTTACCTTGTTTTAAGGCGCGAACTTGGGTGACAGTATCAAGCATCCGTTGTTGTTCATTCAAAATCACTAAAGCATGCTGATAAATCTGCTCTCCCATATAGGTGAGCTGTGCTTCCCTTTTTCGACCTGCTTCTCCTTTATGAAATAAAGGCACGCCGATCTCGTCTTCTAAGTGACGAATTAATTTACTAATGGTCGGCTGAGTGACAAAAAGCGCTTCTGCTGCATGACTAAAACTCTGTTTTTGTACGATGGTCACAAAGACTTTTAGGCTTTTAATGTCCATTATTATTCCATTTAAGCATAATTAATAATTAATTATTCATAATTATACAGAGTATGCACTTTTAAAATAGCGTCATCTCCTATTCTACTGTTGTCTCATGGATACGCTTCCACAATCTTCTTCCAAAATTACCCAGTTTCTCAAGACTTTAGCGCAGCTAAGTTTATTGATATTGATCTGGTGGATCGGCTCTTGCATTCAATCTTGGTTTAACTTGCCGATCTCTGCTGGCGTGATTGGTTTATTGCTGCTATTAGCCGCATTATTGAGTGGTTTATTTAAAATGCAGTGGGTCAAACAAGGCTCAGATTTTATTTTGGCTGAACTGGTTCTATTCTTTATCCCCTGTGTAGTTGGATTAATTAAATATCAAGATTTATTACTCAGCTCTGGCTGGCAGTTAATTTTAGCCGTGGTACTGGGTACCGTCTGTGTCATGGTGTTTACAGCATTTACGGTTTATTGGGGCTTTAAACTCGAGGCAAAACTTAAATCGAAACACCAAACTGCGACAGATCATGATGTCAACACAGCAGGTAAAACCTTATGAACGATTTTGGGTTGAACAGCATCTCTGTATTGTTTTTCGTCCTGACCCTTGTCGGTTATATTTTGGCGAAAAAGCTACATCGTAAGTTACCGTATATGGTTCTTTCCCCTGCACTATTCGTCCCGTTTGTGCTGATTATACTCATGCTTTGCTTTCATATTTCATATGACACCTATATGCAAGAAAGCCAATGGATTGTATGGATGCTCGGCCCGGCAACTGTGGCCTTTGCTATTCCCATCTATGAATATCGGCAAATTATCCGTCAGCATGCGCTGAGTATTAGTTTGGGCATCGTGATTGGCATGTTAGCAGGAATTATCAGTGCTTTTTATTTGGCACAGTTGTTTCAGTTTGACCAAGAAACGTCTTATAGCTTAATGGCACGTTCCATTTCTACCCCCTTTGCCATGGAACTTACCTCGAATATTGGGGGTTCAGTCGAATTGGTGATTCTATTTACCATGATTACTGGGATTGCCGGCGTGGCTTTGGCTGACCTAGTTTTGGCTGGGCTTAAATTGCATTCACGCTTTGCGCAAGGTGCGGCTCTTGGCAATGCTGCACATGGATTTGGTACAAGTAAGGCGTTATCACGTCATAAAGAAGAAGGTGTTGCAGCCTGCTTGAGCATGGTACTAGCTGGGGTCTTTATGGTATTGCTTGGGCCATCACTTATTCATTTGGTCATTTATCTATTAGGATAAAATAAAAAGCCCAGTGCATTAGCTGGGCTTTTTTTAAATTGTGAGTTAAGTCATTTCACTGTAAAAACTAAGCAATTATATAATGTAGTGCAATGACAAACGCTAAAAGACTCGTCACTTCTGTGATTTCAATTGCTGCACCAATTGTATCTCCCGTCACACCACCTATACGCTGAATAAATTTCCATCGCAAATACAGTAAAGTACAAATAAACGCGAATATACTCACCACTCCAGTCCAGCTAAAATACAAACATGCACTTAGGCAGAGTATAAAGACCAGGTATGCCGACTTGCGTGGAATAGTTGCTGCTATCGATGAGCCCAAGCCTTTTTCACGAACATACTGAGTTGTTAAAAACAAAAATAAAGGGGCTAAACGACCTAATACTGGAAATACAATTAATGCCAAATACATTTGCTGTTGTAGCAAAACATAAAGCGCCGACCATTTGAGTAAGCAAATCACGACGAGGCTCAACACACCAATCGGCCCACATGCAGGGTCTTTCATGATGTTAAGTGTACGCTCGGCATCACCAAACCCACCGACCCACGCATCTGCCGTATCAGCTAAACCATCTAGATGTAATCCACCTGTGAGCCAAATCCAAACTACCAGCAAAATACTGCTGAGTAAGATAATCGGCAGACTATGCAATGTAAAAGCAAGCAAGGCAAGAATGCCACCGATCAACAATCCCACCGCTGGATAAAACAGTAAAGATTGTCCATTTTGCTGTTTCGATGGCATCGCTTTAAGTTGAATCGGGAAAGTCGTGAGAAACTGTAGAGCAATCCAAAAAGGTGTCATTCACTTTGCTCCAAAAGACGAATATTTGCACGATTTTGCACAATGAATGAATTTAATTGTCCCAATTCAGCCGTCATTTTTAATAAATCATCTAAGTGACTTTGCTGTGCCATACATTTTAATAATTTAATCACACCACCATGGGAAACCAATAAAACGCGTTGCCAATGATGCTGTTGAGCCTGCAAGACTAGCTCATCTAGACCGCTTAAGATCCTTTGTTGAAATTGCTGAAGACTTTCTGCATTCGGTAGCGTAAATGTGCTGGGACTTTGCCAAAACTGTGCGAGTAACTCTGGAGTGTTTTCATAGATATGCTTGGTTGATACCGCTTCCCAGTCGCCAAAATGCATTTCTTGAAACTTCGCATTTTCAAACATTGGACGTTTAAGTTGTTGAGACAAATCTAAAGCAAATAAACGGCAGCGCTGTAAGTCAGAAGTAATGATGACATCCCAGCTCGCTAAACCGTGTGTATGAATGACGTTCAATACATCATCTATGGTCTGCTGCATCTGCTGCCAACCTTTTTGCGTCAAAGCATCATCTGTAGAGCCACGTAAGGTATGGCTCAGTTCAGTCTCACCATGACGCAATATATCTAAACGGAAATGTTCCATTTAAACTTTTTCACCAATCACAGCAGCTTGTGCAAAAGTTGCCATGTTGTTATGTAAACGACATGCCAAACGAATTAAACCCAATGCCGCACCGGCACCGCTGCCTTCACCTAAACGTAAATTCAACTTTAAAAGTGGTTCAGCTTCAAGGGCTTGAAGTAAACGTTGGTGCCCATATTCAGCCGATTGATGACCAAAAAGCATCCATTCACGTACAGCAGGATTTAAACGAACAGCGACCAAGGCAGAAACCGTACTAATAAATCCATCCACGACCATTGCCAAACCCAATTGCGCACAGCGAATGTATGCTCCAACCATTGCGGCAATTTCCAAACCACCTACAGCACATAGAGCTTTAAAGACATCTTGGCCGACATAGTCCTGATGTAAAGCTAAAGCTTGATCAATCACTTGTTTCTTATGTGCCAATTGTTCAGCACGAATACCTGTACCAACACCTGTCAGTTTTTCGGCCGGCTCATTAAATAAAAAACATGCAACAGCAGAGGCCGAGCAGGTATTACCAATGCCCATTTCCCCTGCGACATAAATAGACGCACCTGCAGCGATAGCATCTTCAACACTTTTACGGCCAAGATTCATCGCTTCAATACATTGTGATTCGCTCATCGCAACAGTTTTAGCAAAATTTGCTGTACCCGCTGCAATACAGTAGCGCTCTACCCCTGCATATTCATAAACTTCACCTACCGAACCACAGTCAATCACTTGTAGTTTGGCTTGATACTCACGTGCAATGACACTAATACATGCACCACCGGTCGTGAAGTTTTGTAGCATTTGGCGTGTGACAGCTTGAGGATAGGCCGAAATATTTTCTTCCATCACACCATGATCACCTGCAAAGATGCTAATCCATGGGAAGTCGATATTGGGCTGATCCGTGTTTTGTAATGATGCAAGTTGTACCGCAACATTTTCAAGTTCTGAAAGTGAGCCCGTAGGTTTGGTTAGCTGTAACTGGTGATTTGCCGCCTGTTGCTTAGCTTCGATACTCGGATTTTGACAGGGTTCTTGCCACCAGTTCATGCTTTATCTCCTTTTAAGATCATTGGAAAACCTGCAACACAAAACACCACATGGTCAGCAATTTGACCCAGTTGTTGATGTAAGCGCCCAGATTCATCGACGAATTTTCGACTGATTTGTCCCATGGGAACAACGCCCAGCCCAGTTTCGTTACTGACTAAAATAATGTCTGACTTTAATTTTGGCAGCACCGTAAGTAATTTTTGGCATTGATGCTGTTGAAAGTCTGCTTGTTCATGCAGCAATACATTACTCATCCACAGCGTTAAACAATCGATAAGAATGGTTTGATGCGCTTGGTCTATTTCAACTAAGCGGTCGGCTAAATATAGAGGCTCTTCAATCAGCCCCCAATGTTCAGGTCGGTCTGCTTGATGATGCTGAATTCGCTCCTGCATTTCATCATCATAGGCTTGTGCTGTAGCCACATAGATGACGGCTTGAGTACTTTCTTTGGCTTTTTGTTCTGCAAGTCGGCTCTTACCTGAACGCGCCCCACCCAAAATGAAATGAATCATGACTGTGCCATCTCTATATTTTGTCTGAACTGATGTTGATAATAAGGACTTAATGCCCCTTGTAGTACTTGAGCATGATAATGACCAAAAGTCAGTTGCTCGCTTTCAAAATCAAAGCAGTGCTGTTCAACTTGTTGGATTCTTTCAAAAATATCATCGCTATTCCACGCCTGTTTATACAAGCCCAATGTAATATGCGGACAATATTCGATCGGTGCAATTTCATTCGAACTAAAATTCAAAGCTTGACGTAGATGGTCTAACTTACGTTCTAAATCCACAATTTCAATAAACAGCGCGCTTTGAAAGCTATTGATCTGACCTGTACGTAACCGAATATTGGTTAGCGATAACCGCCGAAGTTGTTGTTGGTGCAGTGCCAATTCATCTGCTGAGAAATTATCATTCCATCGTTGTTCAGAATGATCGATTAATTGGGTTTTCTTTAACTCTTCAATAAAGCCACAAATAAACACGGTAATATGAAATTGGCGCGTATTTGGCGTGTATAAAAGATCTGAAAACTGCGCTCGAAGTGCTGAGAGATACGCCAATAATTCAGGATCCTGTATTTCTATATACCACAAAGCATAGTGCTGACGACCTTGATGCCAATCGGGATAATCCTGATTGAGCGTCGGTACGACTTGCATTGAGGGTTTTAAAAACACAGATAAATCACTTTAAATTTAATCTGCTTTATTAAAGCATGAATCAAAACAGACTTTGCCCAATTTTGATTTAGTAATATTCATTTAAAGCTGAAATTCATTCATCTAAAGCATCTTTGTAAGAAAAAAATGCCGAGTCATACTCAGCATTTTGATTCAATATATATTGCGCACAGATAAGCATTATATTTTAGGCAAATTTCGCAGTATCTTTCTGATCTTGCGTTACAGCATGGTTTTTCCAAGATGTAAACTGCTCTGTGGACTGATCAGAAAAATGCTGCAACTGTATCATTACATTGGCCTCAATCTGTTCAATACGTTCCAGTTGTTCAAGCTCGTTGGTCTTTTTCAGTTCTGAAAATTGCAACTGGATAAAGTTGATAACCTGTTCCATCGAACATTGATTTACACTCACGGCATACATCAAACCATAGACAATCCCTTGCTGTAGGTGCTTTGTCTCCAGTCCATATTTCAGATTGGTCGCCAACGAGCCCAACACTCGTTCATTAATTGCAAGTTTACGTAAAGGATCTCGTGCCACACGCGCACATGGATCTTTATACGCATGTTCACAAGAGTTTATAAAGCTTTCTGCCAGTCGTGTTAAATCAAAAGCACGATTAGGTAAGCATCGTGCTAAACCAGCCTGCACCTCGTCAATGAGTTCATGCATAAATTGATCAACACGATGATCTGCAAGTGCCACACCTATGGTTTGATGATTGAACAGTGCAGATTGCCAAGCCAACATGGCATGTACGCCATTCCATAAGCGATTTTTGATTAGCTGAATATCTTCAATATGATCGACCAAAATCATTTGACGCATTTTTTCTAACAAAGGACTGTTATTTTCTACATAGATCGGCATGTCAGACTCAGCATTGAATAAAATTAAATCCATGCTTTGCAATATATGACTTGGGTGAAAATTGCGTCGCATATCCTCAACATATAAAGTAGCTTGACGCTCCTGATCAGGATTTAATTTCGTCGCATCTTCTAAGTCTAATTGAGCATCCACTTCAACTTCATCTAATTGAAATTGTTTGAAAATATTATATTTTATACGGAGCTGACGATATAAATTTTGGTCACTCAACTTAGATACCATGCGGTTGACCACGGTATCGCAAAAATAGTGTTGTTGCATGATTTTCTCAGCAACGACCGCTCCGGCAAGCTCAGTTAAAGCCTGTTTTAAATGTGACATTAATAATTGTTTTGCCCCGACTTTATTCAAAATGATGAGTATCGTTAGGGGTTCTATGGCTTTTTCATCATTTGCAATATGTCGTGCATACAGGCCTTGTGCAATGGTTTTAGCTTCTTCCGCAATCGCTTTTTCAGGCAAACAGATGGCAACCAAACTCGACTCTGTGTACATCTCTTGCATCTGCTGAATATTTTCAGCATCAATGACTGCCATGTTTTCAATGCGTTCGTCATAAGACAATTGACCATAGCGAATACTATAGGTACCAAATGCATTGACCGCAGAGCGATATAAAGGGTTACGAGTCGATGCATAGATTTTTTTCGGGCGAGTATAACCATCCCAATGCGACAAAATTTGAGCTAAATAGCCACCACCAATCGCCCCAAAACCATGAATACCAACAGTGAGCTGATTAAGGGTTTGTGGAAAAGCCTCTTGCACATGCGGCATCTCTAAATGCGCAGTGAACGGGTCAAGTTCCGACAAACAGTCATACATACATTCATAATAATATTTGGCTTTGGACAGCATGTTTTGATTGGGCGATTTAATATCTTTAAACAGTACGGTAATACCGCCAGCCTCAAAGGCCGAAGTCACACCATTTTCCGAGTCTTCAAACATCAAACAATCAGCAGGATTTAAATTCAGCTTTGCGGCAGCACGCATGAATATTTCAGGATGTGGCTTACCATTTTCAACTTCATCGCCACAGACTAAGACATCAAAGAACTTATACACATTGGCATTGATGAGATATTCTTCTGCGATTGCACGGCGACTCGATGTTGCCACGGCCATCCTCAGTCCTGACTTACGTAAGCGTTCTAATACTTGAACCAAGCCTTTTTTGATCGGTACACCAAACTGACGAACATGCTCCAACTCTAATTCATCTGCGAGTTTGCGAATATCTGCGTATGGAATGTTTTCATCATATTCAGCTTGGGCCAATCGATGCGCGCTTTGTGCACTTAACCCCAAACAATTCATCAGATATGATTCGGAAAACTCAACACCGGTCAATTCAAGAGATGCCTGTTTCAATGTTTGAAACCGTAAACGTTCAGTATCAAACATTGTTCCATCCATATCAAAAATGGCGCCCAGAACCAAATCATTATTAAATTTAAGCATTTAACCTCCGTTATTTTTTATGTGAAAAGAATAACGGAGAAAACTATTGATTCAGTACTTTGAGAATTAATGAAACAATTGTGATTATTTTTTAATCAAAGTGCTTGCTTTAAACATCTATTTTGTAAGATTAACCACTGATCAAGTAACATCATGTAATCAAAACCCACTATTGTCAGGATAGTCCTATCTTCACACCGACCTATTGAAGTAAGTATACAAGTCTCTGCATATTTCACCCAGTTACTCGCTTGACGGTTTGAGTTTTGATTTGAAATAAAAAGAATACGATTAAACCAAGCATCACTAAAAATAAAAAATAATACGGAAATTCTTTGTGCCACTGATATAAACCCGTACTAATCAGTGGCCCGACAACAAAGCTCAAAGCCTGAGTGGCTGTACACCAACTTGCCACCTTAGTCTGTAACGCACTGGGCGCCGTTTGCGCTGCACCCGTTGTAAATGCAGGGATTAAACATGCAA
The DNA here is from genome assembly GCF_013419625.1 of Acinetobacter sp. YH12070. Classification (NCBI taxonomy): domain Bacteria; kingdom Pseudomonadati; phylum Pseudomonadota; class Gammaproteobacteria; order Moraxellales; family Moraxellaceae; genus Acinetobacter; species Acinetobacter sp. YH12070. The sequence continues at coordinate 84,337 of NZ_VOZT01000008.1, forward strand.
CCGATATACCATATAAAAGATATGTAGCTTGAAATATCTGTAATTCAGTGGTGAAAACCGAAATCAGCAAGGCTGCTGCCATGCTAAACAGCCCAACCCACAGTAAGCGATATACGGACCAATTTAAATACTTAGAAATCAGCGTTTGCATAATCACCAAAGCAATACCTACGACGAGAGAACATTCTGCAAAATGCACTGCGCCTTCTGCAGCAGTCATATTAAAGCGGTCTTGAATATAAAACCCGGCCGTTAAATTTACGGTCACGATGGCAAGATAGAGACTGAATCCCAACATTAACCATGGATAGCATTGCTGAATGCTCAAATCTGTAGATGGTGACTCATGCTTTTCTGTCACTGGCTTTTCAACGCTATGCTGTTCTGTATGTCGGTCAAAGCTGAACACCAAGACCACAGAAATCAACGCTAAAATAATGATTGCTGCCCAAAGCGGCGTCATGATTCCACCAAAGCCTAGCAGCAAGGTGGTTAGAAATGGACCAATGATCACGCCTGCACTATTTAATGCACCGAATTTTGACATTGCTTGTGAACGCTGCTGCTCATTACTAAATCGGGTCATCACATAAGTTTGCAAGGCAATCTGTGGCATCGCCATAAATATCCCAGTCGCTGCGCGTGACAACATCAATAAACTAAACAGCAGCAACATCCCTATCTGAACAGTAAGGCCATACATCAACACAGCTGTAAATAGCCCCCATGTCACAGCCATGCCCACAAAACCGATACTCAAGAGTTGATAAATCGAAAACTTAGATTGATTTTTTGAAATGTAAATGGCACCGATGGCCATCAGCAGCGCACCAACGGAAACCATTGCTCCGCCTTGTAGTTCAGAAAGCTTTAACTCTCGAACCAATGGCGCCAACAGCGGCAATATCATCGAGAAACTTGCACCATTGGCAAGACTGGCAGCAATAAACAGTTTGTTATTTCGATCCATTATTTTTGTTATCCATTTTTAATGGCTACGTTATAAACAATAGAGGTGACTTAAGCCACCTCTATTTTGTAAGTCACGATACCGTGCTTTAAACCTGATTCAGGCTTTAAATCAGTATTTCACCGTATAACTTAAACCGTAGGTGCGACCTTGAGCCGCTAGGCTAGAAATTGGGCCATAGACAGTTTCAACCGACTGGCTGTATACCGACTTATAATCCGTATTCCATACGTTGTAGACACCAAAGCCCACATTACCCGGTCCTACTTTTGCATTGGCAATCACGTCCATCGTTGCAAAGCCTTTAATTGCCGCTGCTGGAGCAGATCCATATTTCACAGCATCTTTTTGGGCTTTGTCTGTACCGCCAATCGCTAAAGCTTGAACACGTAGGCTCATGTCATTATCAAACTGCCATTCTGAAAATGCTGTTCCTTTTAAAGGTGCCACACGAATGGCATCCAATTCTTGCCAGTCACCTTGGGTATTTTTAAATTGGCCCGTGGTATATGCAACTGTGCCGCCAACCGTCCAATTTGGTTGAACTTCATAACTGGCATTGGCTTCGACACCATAGATACGCTCATCGGTATCAATAACATCAATGGTGTAATTCGGCGCACCAAATTTCAGGCTTTTATCTGAGTCATTATAAAAAGCCGTCACGCCTGCATTTAAACCACCGGCATTTTGTACACGCCATCCGAGTTCATAGTTATTGACTTTAATCGGGTCAATGGTTTGGCTATTAATCACAGAATTTGCCGGCACATCGCGCAGCATACGTTGCACATCGGGCAAGTTTGAACCTTGTGAGAAATTAGCAAACACTTGCTGTGCATCTGTTAAGTGATACACCGCGCCAACATTAAACAGCGTTGCATTATGTTTTACTTTGCCGCCATTCAGTGTTTTCGCCACATAACCTGGGGTTAAATCTGCAGTAATTGCTTCCATATAAGGCACAGATGAATCGACATCGCTTTCTACACGTTCATGGCGAATGCCTGCTTGTAAGCCAAGTCGGTCAGTTAATTCATATTGCGCTTGGGCAAATACGCCAAGTTTTTCTGTTTCAACATCTGGGCCAAAGGCATAGTAGTTAAACGGCTGATAACTCAAACCATTACTTTGAATAAACGTTGCGCTGTCATACATTTGGATATTTTGTTGATCTTTTTCATTTTCATAGTCCACACCATAGGTTAAACCCAGTTCACGACCATTTAAGTTAAGATCTTTTTGTAGAGCAACACGTGCGCCTAACACATCAATATCGGTTTCTGACTGATACACCAAGAAGAGTTCAGGTGCCATTTGACGTGCAGATGGGAACCACCGTGCTTTTTCATTTCGATAATAGGTTTCAGCGTTTAGACGGTGGCCTAAAATATCTTGATTTTCATATTGTGCGTTGACGCTATAACGTTCAGTTTGTGGTTGTTCAGCAAGTTGTAAGCCTTTTACCGCATTTAATGACAACGGCAGCTTGCCACCCACGGGCTGTGAGCGCAGCGCATTTAAATTTGGACCATAGTCAGGTCCATAATCACTATCTTGCTCATCATTATAATATTGCGCACCGAAACTCAGCGTTTGACCATCGGCAATTTTCCAACTGACACGACCATTTAGATCTAAGGTGTCGGTATCTTGACGGTCTGTTTGCGCAATCTCAGGCCCAATACGATTGCCATGGCTATCTTGTATTTCACCACGTTTGGTATAGCTTGCACCTAAAGTTCCGCGTAAATTGCCTTGATTAAAGTTCATGGTTTGTGCAGCTTCATAAGCCAGCGCATCGGACTTAAAGTTATTACCAGAAGTGACACCGACTTTCGTTTCAAAACTCAGCGGCTCAGATCCACCACGTTTGGTGATGATATTGATAATACCGCCTGTTGCACCTGAACCATAAATACTACTTGCACCTGAGACCACTTCAATTCGTTCAATCATCGACGGGCTAATACTCGCCAGTTGTCGAGATCCATCACGATATCCCGTTTGCGGCACACCATCGATCATGTATTGCACCACACGTCCACGCATGGTCATCCCATAGTTAGACGTTGTACCACTTGATGGAGTCAGTGATGGCACCAATAAACCGACAATATCAGCTGTGCTTTTACCTGCATTGGCTTGTTTTTCAATTTCTTCTTTAGGAATGCTGTACACCGTACCCGCAATATCTGCAATGCTTTTCGCAGAACGAGTTGCCGTCACAACAATCGGTTCCATTTTAGTAGCTTCTGCAGTTTGTGTTTCAACTGCAGTATTTTGTGCAGTGTCTGTCGTGACGTCTTGCGCATAAAGCTGAGTACAAATTGCAAGGCTAAGACACGTCAGTTGCATCGGTAGAGCTAAACGTTTCATATTCTTTTCCATTTCTTAGAGTTCCGATTGAGTCGGAAGTGTTTGAGTTTTTAAATTTTGTGTTTTTAAAACAATGCGTTGACTAAGTAAGACACTGATCACGGAGCCGATTGCCAGTACCAAGTAAAAATGTCCATAGCCTAATGATTTTGCGAGAAAGCCTGAAAATGCGCCGCCAATGAAGTAAACAAGCAATTCAAAGCACACTAATATGGTGAAATCGGTACCCGCCTGTTCTTTAGAACTGGTCTGCATGAAATAGGCATAGAGTGATGTCATGGCGATATAACGAATGGCTAGCATCAACACGACAAATAGACCTAAAAGCAGATGCCATTGATTCAACCACCCAAATACAACGGCTGCCCCAATGACGGCATATAGCAATGTACGTAACCATCCTACCCAGACCAACAATTGCGTCGCTTTGATTTTTTTCAGCAACATAGCTGCACTAACGGCTGCAATCAGACCGACACCAGCACCGACCACAGACATCAACACCCCGATCTGAGACAGTGACCATTTTTGGTCGATCAACATGGGATTCAGCATTGCCATAGCGGGTGCTTCCACCACGCGATAACAAACAATGAGCAGCAAGGCCCAACGAATTTCAGGCCGTTTAAACGCTTGCCTTAGGCTTGGTTTGGCTTTGGCAAGTTGAGTTTCTGGTTCTTCTTGAATAAAAAACACCGCAAACATGGTTAAAAATGTCAGCAGCGCTAAAGCTGTGAGCGCTGACTGCCAACCCCAATATTGGTAAATCCATAAAGTCGCAGCGCCACCGAGCATGCTCCCGACGGCCACCCCAATACTTTGTGCCATACTGCCCAAACGGTAATTGCCTTCGGTAAATTTCTCTACGGTATAACCATCAATCGCAATATCTTGCGTTGCCGCAAACGTTGAAATCCATAAACCAATGATGACAAATAAAGTCAACCCATAAGAAAACTGCGTAAAGGCTAAAACCAGTACCCCCAGTACCAATGCGATTTGCGTAAACAACAGCCATGTTTTGCGTTTACCGAGTTTTTTGACATAGAGCTGATCGATCCAAGGCGCCCAAAAAAACTTGAATGCCCATGGAATGTAAAGCAGCGATAACATGCCGATCCAGCGTAAATCTACCCCTTGATGTCGTAAAATGGCAGGCAAAGCCACATTGTAAAAATACAAAGGCAATGCATGTGCTAAGTACAAAATGATCACGACGCTCAAACTCAGGACTGAAATTTGAGATGGTGAAATTGCATGATTTAATTTTCTTGAGTGTTGTTGCATATCCACCTCTGCACTGCCCATTGCAGCGCATCAGACTGTTCTAATGAAACGTAATAAGGCACACGCCACGCTGCATGCAGCGCGGGTGTATTTAAACGTTTGAAGTCATCTGGATCTTGCGCAATACGCACCAGACCCAAACAATATTGAAAAAAGAGATGTTTAAACTTCTTGTACCAAACGGCCTGTATTTGCCGATATTCTTCGGGAAAAGTCGTTCCCTCAGCCGTTTGCATAACCAAAACAAAGGGCTGACTTTTCAGAAAAAAGCGCTCAACTTGAGTCAACCATTGTTCAAACTCTTCCACTGAAACATGCGCTGAAAAGTGCATGTCCAGTATGTGCATGTGGGTGCAGCTGTAACTCATGACACCGCCTTAGCTAGTTGCTGATGCTGAAATGCCTTGGAGTCGTTTAAGTAATGACCAAATTTTGAATAAAATGTTTCTCTAAAGCAGTAATACAACATGGCGGTCTTTTCAGGCATTGGGATTAGGCGCTGCGCTTCATAGCACATGTCTTCAACTACGACGGCATAAGGCTTCACACTATGATCAGGCTCTCCCACAATCTTGGCTGATGCAGCATTTTCAAAGATATAAAAACTCAATAAACGCATGACGGGACGTAAATAGCCTTTACCAAAAACGGACTTTTCACCAAATAACAAATGCCAACCTAGATCAAGCTCATCACCGTCGTAGTACAAACCTAATCGATCCCGTTTTCCTTCGTAGATCTCTGTGTAGCCCACATCTTCACCATTTACCCCCACAATCAAAATTCGGTGATGATCATCTGCCAGCATTTTTTCGTAATACACTTTTAGTTCAGTTTCTGACTTATTGAGCTGCCACTGTGGAATAACATGAGGTTCATGCATCCATTTATGAACCAAAGCCATATCTTCTGGATATTGCATTTGTCGTAAGTAGTATTGCGTCTCATTCTCATGGTATTCATAAAAATCAGGTAGTTGTCGTGATAACGTTGTCATGATGTCGTCCTTTAAATTTGTTTAATCTTTTCTGTTCTTAGCTCAAAAATCTGTTTATGACGCAATACGATTAGTTGTCGTTTTCTGTTCGGCGGTATGCTGTTGTTTCGCCCACTGATTTAAAGTGCTTGGACTCACAGGGTTTGCAATAGGATCTAAAAATACAGGTACTGGTCGTTCTGCTTCGTCGTTATAACTGGTGGTAAACAGTCGAACACGGTTCAGACAAATTTTCTCGAAACGTGGACGGAACATACTGAATTTTTCAATACGATCTGCCAATTCAGGATGTGCCTGATGAAATTCGTCAATCACGGTGGAGATGGTTTGCCAAAACTCAAGTTCTGTATGCTGTGGATAATCTTCAAGGAAGACATTACAGATATAGCGGTAATGCACCATGAACAAACCTGTAAAGATAAAGTGGCTAAGTTCTTCAGCAGGATGACGCAGTAAAATTTGCCCTTCAGGTGGTAAATTTTCGAGTTCTGGAAAATCTTCATCAACTAAATTGACATCATCAATAAAGTCCTTCAGCACCATTTTTTTCGGTAAACCATTTTCATGGATCAACATGGTGTTTTCACCGTGTGGAGAAAAAGCCAAACCATATTTGTATAAGCAAATCAGTAACGGTGTTACACAAACTTCGGCAAAACGCTTCAACCATTGCAAAGGCGTCAAACCTGAAGCCTGAATCAACACGGATAAAATAGACTGACCATTTAGATCTCGATGCAACAATGCTGCTTGGGAAAGCGCTAACTGATGTTCACCGATGTAAGGCTCTACACTTTCACGCCATAAGCAACCAAACAATTCTTTAAATTGGTAAGGCGCACCGTCTATCTGATCAAAACACGGCTGTTGTAAAGTGAGACTCGCAATTTCGCCCAAAAATGCCACCTGTGTTTTTTGCAGGTCTGCATCATGATGTTGAATGTCCTTCAGCCAAGCGGTCACCGCAGGTGCAGCCAAATTTCGTTTTGAAGGCAACCCTCGATATACCGCCGTATTAAAGATACTGACAGGTAACTTCACATAATGACGGTCAGGATGACTGGTATTGCATAAGGTACGAATTGATTGCATTGGCACATAATCATCTTGTCCAATCTCCAATTCGACAATACGCTGATCAACGATTTCATTGGCATAGGTCGGGATTAACCACTGATGCCATTGCCATGCATGTACAGGGATAAAGTAATACTCAGCAGCATCTAAGGCTTTGTCCGCTAATTGATGTTGAAAATCGTGTAATTGCGCTGAGTTCAACTCATGGCGATATAAGCTTTGCGCATCCCAAGCCTCGGTCGAACGAAACTCAGCTAAATCACGATGAACAGCTAACCACAGGACTTTGACTGTTGGAGAAATCTCTGGTGCGGAGCTTAAATAATCATCATAGCCAAAGCCCATACGGCCTTTACTCATAATGAGCCAAGGGTGTCCACGCAACATGCCTTCAATTTGATAGTGTGGCGCTGACAGGACAGCCTGACTTAGCAATCTCTGTTCATCAAAAACATGTGCTTCAGCCAACCATGTATTGTTCATTTCTTTAATCAAATAAGCCTTGGTAAAAGGTTTCACTTCAGCTTGATTTGAAAAAGCACGAATAAATTCATGCAGATTCCATGCGAGCTGTGCTGTCGATTCACTTAATTCGCGAACACTTCCTTCAACAATACGCCAATGCCCAAGCAGAAACTGTGTCGCTTCAAATTGATACGTTTTGTCATCCAGATTGAGTTGCCATGTGTTATTTTCCACTGGCTGAATCTGAATAATTTCTTCATATAAAAACTCAGCAATCGCCATTTCAATCAGTCTTTGCCCTGCACGGCGCCACTGCGTTTGATTTATCTGTAATTTTGCAAATGTCATTATAATTTCTCGAGTTTAACCGCATTCTGTTCTTGCTTATTCGGCATGGTCGTATTGCGGTTCATTGCGTAGTTAGCAATGGTTTTTTTTACGGAAAATGGTCTTTGGATATTGGTTTGCGCTGATTTCTTTACAATGCCCATACTGTGCATTTCAGCATTTTCACTGGGTGAAAAATGTTGGAAACTTTGCGCTTGATCACCTAAATCGTATAAGTTAAAACCCAATAATTGATTGGCAATGACTGCTGCACGGTGAGCACCCAACCCTAAATCAGGAGTCCCGACACCGTGACTGTGCATTTCCTGATTTTGAACAAAGATCTCCCCGACAGCGTCATGCTGTACTCGGTAGTCCTGACTAATTTTCCAGCGACCGAATTCATCACACTGAATCAGCGGTTTTAGATATTTGAGATATTGCCACTCTGGACTGTGATATCCCGTTGAAGCCACAACAAAGTCTGCATCTAGATAGAATTGTTCTGCTGTAACTTTGTGCTGAAACTGCAAACGGATACCCGCACCATGCGGCTCGGCAGCAACCAAACCCACCTGAGCATGTAAATGCGTCTGTTGAATATTTTGACCAATGCTCCGGTGATACAGTTTTTGGTAAATCTCACGGATGGTTTTTGCACTGATGCCCTTATATAACAAGCCTTGTTGCTTCAGTTGTTCGGCTTTATTTTCAGGGCTCAGTTGATAAAAATGCGCAGTATAATCCGGACTAAAATGCTCTAAACCAAGCGGCGCATATTCCATCGGGAAAAACCCATTAGAACGGGTCAGCCAATGCAATTTAAACTGCGCTGTTGTGGTTTGATCCTGCAAATATTGACGATCAAACAGATCCATAAAAACTTCGGCCGAAGACTGGCCTGATCCCAGTACAACCACATTCCCTTTCAAGTGATTTAACGCTGCATTGCAATAATTTGCAGAATGTAAGCAGCGCTCCGGATATTGCTGTTGTATGTCTTTTAGACACTGTGGTAAATGCGGAACATTACCCGAACCAATGACCAAATTTCGGCATTGATAACGTCTAAAACGTCCATCTTGCTCAACCATGACTTCAAAGCCTTGCTCTTGGGCATAAATGGCTTTTACGGTTGATTGATATTGAATATGCTCTAGTTGGTCTGCAACCCATTGACAATAATGGTTAGGCTCTAGACTAGCAGAATAGATATGTTAGTCTAGAATCATGATAGAAAACAGTAAATTAAGTCACTATAAGATTAAAAAAATTATTCAGTGCTTTTGCATTGATATTCCTGCTTCTAAAACAGCCT
>NZ_VOZT01000082.1:0-9286 GCF_013419625.1 Acinetobacter sp. YH12070
CTGTTTTAGAAGCAGGAATATCAATGCAAAAGCACTGAATAATTTTTTTAATCTTATAGTGACTTAATTTACTGTTTTCTATCATGATTCTAGACTAACATATCTATTCTGCTAGTCTAGAGCCTTATTTTTTTTGATTTTCAACCACTCGATTTATTCAGCTGTAATATTATTTTGTGACAACTGTTAAATCTTTCCTTGAGTTGTTTGCTCGCTCGATTAAATTATATCCAAGCTGAAATTTGTTCAACTGTTGTTGGTCGCAATCTAATTCTTACCGATAAACGGTATTTGCAAACCAAATGAATTAGGAATGGTATAAAATCCATTTTATTCTTTAAAGTTAATTTTTCTGTTGATGCAAAAGCCAATTTCTTTTAAAAAATTTATTCTCAAACAAAATGTTAGTGCTCAAAAAATTTTGCAAGCGCTTGCACCCTTGTCACATGTGATTTTTTTAGAAGATCAAAACCAACCTGTTATTTGCTTTTTGGCAAATCAATATCAGCAATTTAAGAATGCTGAACTTAAAGCTTATGTCCGTACCAATTTAGATCAATATGAGGAATCTGATACTCAGCCCTTGCAAAATATTGCCTTCCAAGATTTATGTTCAAAATTAGGCAGCGGGTTTTCTGGGGGCTGGGCTGGTTTTATTAGCTATGATTATGCAGCGCAACAACAGATTTCCCTGCATGCCAAAGCGCAACCTCGCTTGTTTTTGGGGCAATTTTCTAGTTACTTAAGACTAGAAAATGATGGTTGGTATTTTTATAGTTCTGATCATTCTGCAGCTAAGATTTACGACTACATTGATCACCTAATTCAAACCAAGATCGCTCAGAATCAATTTAAATTAAGACAAAAATGTACTGCAAGATGGTCCAAGTCAGACTACACAAAAGCCTTTGATCAAGTTCAGGAATATATTACAGCGGGCGATTGCTATCAAATTAATTTAACACAAGAATTCACAGCTCAAGCAAACGGTTCACTCTTAGATACTGCTCAAGAATTTTGGTCACTGACTGATGCACCATATTCAGGCTACTTACGTATTGATGATTTTGAAATTTTAAGTTGTTCGCCTGAACTTTTTATAGATTTTAAGCCTGAACGCAAGATGATTACTAAGCCAATCAAGGGCACGATGCCTCGCTATGAAGATCCAGTTTTAGATGCGCAGTCAAAACAACGGTTAAAATCATCTGAAAAAGACATGGCTGAGAATGTCATGATTGTCGATTTACTGCGTAATGATTTGAGTGTTTATGCAGAAACAGGTTCTGTAAAAACACCTAAACTTTTTGATATTGAAAGTTTTAATCAAGTGCATCACATGGTCAGTGAAGTTGAGGCCGTGCTGAAAACCGATGTACACCCTTTTGAGGTTCTGATGTCTGCCCTGCCGGGCGGTTCGATTACCGGCGCGCCTAAAATTCGTGCGATGCAAATCATTGAAGAACTTGAAGGCTCCCCGCGCGGCGCCTATTGCGGCTCGATGGGTTATTTTAATCACGATGGCACGGGCTCTTGGAATATTTTGATCCGCTCTATTCAAAAATACCAAGATCAGGTTTCGCTGTGGGCGGGCGGCGGAATCACCATCGCATCAGATTGCGATGCTGAATATCAAGAATGTTTTGATAAAGTCGAAGCGATGCTGAATTTGTTAAATACCTGGCATAAACCTGAATAACAAAAAAGCGATTCTATTGAATCGCTTTTTTGATCTATCTATCCCAACTTCCTTTTAAAAAAGGAAGATTAGGCTAGATTTACATTTCGCGGAGATTGCAAAGATTAAGCCAAAATATCGTTTTTCAAAGTATCTACAAGGCGCTGATTTTGTTCATCTGTACCAATGGTGATACGAAGGAATTGATTAATCCGCGGCTTATTAAAATAACGCACGATAATTCCGCGTTCGCGCAAATCAGCAGCCAACTCACTTGCATCTTTATTAGGCAATGATGCAAAAATAAAGTTTGCCGCAGACGGCAATACCTTAAAGCCCAGCTCAGACAGCTGCTCTACAAGCTTTTCACGGCTCGCAATCACCTTGGCATTTTGCACTTCAAAATACGCTTGATCCTCAAATGACGCCACGGCTGCTGCAATCGCAAAACGGTCCATCGGATAGGAGTTAAAGCTGTTTTTTACTGCCTCAAGCGCTGCGATTAAATGCGGCTGCGCAATCGCGAAACCAACGCGCAAACCGGCAAGTGAACGCGACTTAGACGTCGTTTGACAAACCACAAGGTTTTCATATTTCGCAACCAAAGCCACAGCAGATTCCGCACCGAAATCGACATACGCCTCATCAATCACAACCACTGAATTCGGATTGGCTTGCAACACTTCCTCAATTGCAGACAAACCTAAAGCAATACTCGTAGGCGCATTCGGATTGGTAATAATGATGCCACCATTAGGTTGTTTATAGTCATCCACCACAATTTCAAAGTCATCGTTCAGGGGCAAAATTTTAGTATTGGCAGCTATACCAAAAAATTGGCTATATACCGGATAAAAACTGTAGGTAATGTCAGGATACAGAACCGGCAGTTCTTGCACAAAAAAGGCTTTAAAAATGTGCGCCAGCACTTCGTCCGAGCCATTGCCGACAAAGACCTGCTCAACAGGTACTTGCTGCTGTTTTGCAATCGCTTGCTTTAACTCAGACGCATCTGGATCTGGATATAAACGTAAAACATCAGCAGAATTTGCCAACACTTTTTGAACTGCTTCCACCACTTTTGGCGATGGCGGATACGGGTTTTCATTGGTATTGAGTTTTAAAATATTTTGGATTTTAGGCTGTTCACCCGGTGTGTACGGCTCTAATTCACGTACATCAGGACTCCAAAAACGCATTTGTTCAGCGGTAATATTTGGCATTTTATTTTGCTCTTTCTCACCCTCTCCTAACCTCTCTTGCACTTCGCTTTAAAGGAATCCTTAAAGCTCGTTCAGGGAGAGGAATATTCATTTTATGAGATTTCCCCTCTCCTTTCAGGAGAGGGTTAGGGAGAGGTTTATATTTTTGGAAAACTAAGTTTTTCACCTAGTCTATATTTTCTTACTGATAACGATAGCGTGCTGAACGCGCATGCGCATCTAAGTTTTCCTGCTGCGCTAATGTATCAGCCGTTTTCGCTAAACTTTTCACACCATCTTCAGAGCACATAATTAAACTTGAGCGCTTTTGGAAATCATAAACACCGAGTGGTGATGAAAAACGCGCTGTGCCCGAAGTAGGCAACACGTGGTTTGGACCTGCACAGTAATCACCAATCGCTTCAGGCGTATATCGACCCATAAAAATTGCACCGGCATGGCGGATATCTTCAGCCATTTCCTGCGCTTGATCTAAGCACAGCATCAAATGTTCAGGCGCAACCTGGTTAATCAATTCAGCGCCTTCAGCGCGGTCTTTGACTAAAACCAATGCGCCGCGGTTTTCGATTGAAGTACGCGCAATATCTGCTTTAGGCAAAGCTTCTAAATGCTTTTCAATCCATTGTTCCACTTGATCTAAAAGATCCGCATCTGGCGTAATGAACACCGCTTGAGCCACAGTGTCATGTTCCGCTTGCGACAACAAATCCATAGCCAGCCATTCAGCATTGTTTTGACCTTCTGCATAGACCAAAATTTCGGATGGCCCTGCAATCATATCAATGCCAACTTGACCAAATACCGCACGTTTTGCTGCAGCAACAAAACGGTTGCCCGGGCCAGTAATTTTGTCCACAGATGGAATTGTTTCTGTGCCGTAAGCCAATGCTGCAACCGCTTGCGCGCCGCCAATGGTAAATGCACGGTGTACGCCGGCTAAGTAAGCTGCTGCCAAAACCAATGGATTCAAATCACCATTCGGCGCAGGCACCACCATAATAATTTCAGGCACGCCAGCAACATGCGCAGGTACAGCATTCATCAATACAGAAGACGGATAAGAAGCTAAACCGCCTGGTACATAGATACCTACACGGTCCAGCGGTGTGACCTTTTGACCAAGGGTATTTCCTAAAGCATCAACATAGGTCCAGCCGTCTTGCTTTTGTGCTTGGTGAAATTCACGAACACGGTTCGCAGCAAGTTCTAAGGCTTCACGCACTTCTGAACTTAAACCATCAAATGCTGCTTTCAGCTGTTCTTGTGTCAGCTCTAATTCTGAGAATTGATGCGCTGGATGTCGATCGAACTGCTGTGTCAATTTAAGAACATGAGCATCACCATGCTGACGAACATCAGCAATGATTTGGTCAACGGTTTTTAAAAGTTCTGGATCATTCACAGTTTCAAAAGCCAACAAGTCAGCAAAAGCTTGCTTGAAGTTTTGATCTTGAGTCGATAAACGTCGCATCAATTTACCCACAAGGTAATCTATTGGAAAAGATTAGTTTACCTGTTTTACAGCAGCTTGTGGACATCTATCGCATGTGTTCATGTGGAGTTTTATTGAAAATAACTTTCGTTAAAATTAGTGAAAATACAGTTTTATCATTATTTTTTAGTTTTCATAAAAAAACCGCCCAGATTTGAGCGGTTTGGTCAGCATAGCGCTAAGAATTTAACGACTTATGCTTTTTTTGCTTGCTCGCGTTCTTCCACGGCTTTTTCTAGCTGTGCAAGAATTGGATTCAACAAAGTTTGTTTACGTTTAAAGCTTGCCTTGTTCACGATTAAACGTGAAGACACTTTACAGATTTCTTCCAAAGGCTCTAAACCATTGGCACGTAAAGTATTCCCGGTATCCACAACATCGACGATGTAATCACCTAAACCAACCAATGGCGCAAGTTCCATAGAACCATACAGTTTGATCACATCAACTTGCTCGCCTAAGCTTGCATAATATTGACGGGTCAAATTGACGTACTTGGTTGCAATCTTTAAACGACCTTTCGGACGAACCATGCCGACTTTACCAGCCGTCATTAACTTACAGTTGGCAATTTTTAAGTCCAATGGTTCATACACATTTTGTGCACCATGCTCCATCAGCACATCTTTACCTGCCACCCCAATATCTGCAGCACCATTTTCAACATAAGTTGGTACATCAGAAGCACGTAAAATTAAAATACGTACGTGCTTATGGGTCGTTGGAAAAATTAACTTACGAGATTTATCCGGATCTTCCAATAAGTTAATGCCAGCTGTTTCCAACAATGGCAAAGTTTCTTTTAAGATACGTCCCTTACTTAATGCTAAAGTTAAACCATGATCAAAATTGCCCATTACGTCAAAATTGGGATCATCGTTTCTCATATCGCTCATTAACTTACTCGCTTAATTTGGGCACCTAAACCTTGTAACTTCGCTTCAACATCTTCATAACCACGGTCAATATGATAGATACGGTCAATCAACGTTTCCCCATCAGCGGCAAGTGCTGCTAAAACCAATGAGAAAGAAGCTCGTAAATCAGTTGCCATCACGGGTGCAGCAGATAATTTCTCTACACCTGTAACAACAGCATCATTACCTTCAACCTGAATATTGGCACCCATACGTGCTAATTCAGGTACATGCATGAAACGGTTTTCGAAAATCGTTTCAGAAATTGTGGCAAAACCACGACCAATTGCATTCACAGCCATAAGCTGTGCTTGCATATCGGTTGGAAATTCTGGGTGTGGTAAAGTCTGGAAACTAACTGCTTTCGGGCGTTTACCCATCATATCCAGTTCAATCCAATCTTCACCGCGCGTAACTTCCGCGCCCATTTCTTCAAATTTATCTAGCACAGACTCCAACAAGTTTGGATCAGTATGTGTGGTTTTGATTTTACCGCCAGTGATCGCTGCTGCAGCGAGATAAGAACCTGTCTCAATACGATCAGCAACAACGGCATATTCACAGCCATGTAGGCTTTCAACACCTGTAACAACCAAAGTATCTGTGTCCAAACCTTCGATTTTTGCACCCATCTTGATCAACATATTAGCAAGATCGGTAATTTCAGGTTCACGAGCCGCGTTACGAATGGTCGTTACACCGTCTGCAAGAACCGCAGCAGTTAGAATATTTTCAGTACCACCAACTGTGACCATATCAAAGACAACTTCGCCACCTTTTAGACGACCATCCACTTTGGCATGCACATAACCTGCTTCAACTTCGATCTCAGCACCAAGTGCTTCTAAAGCTTTTAAATGTTGATCTACAGGGCGTGAACCAATTGCACATCCACCCGGCAAAGACACTTTTGCACTACCATAGCGCGCCAATAACGGGCCAAGCACCAAAATAGATGCACGCATGGTTTTCACGAGTTCATATGGTGCAAATTGGTTATCTAAGCTAGAAGTATCAGCCTTAACCGTATCACCTTCATAACTGATTTGAACACCTAAACCTGCGATCAATTTCACTAAGGTGTTCACATCTTTTAGATTTGGCACATTAGTTAATGTAATAGGTGTATCCGCAAGGATAGTTGCAGCGAGTAATGGCAATGCAGCATTTTTCGCACCAGAAATACGAACTTCACCTTCGAGCTTAGTACCGCCCTGAATCAGAAATTTATCCATTAATTATTAAGCTCCGAATAAGCTTGCTTTGCGCCATTCTTCTTTGGTCATTGCACGAATTGTTACTGCATGTACTTCACCGCTGGCAATGTAGGAGTTCAAAGGTGCATAAACAGATTGTTGACGAGCAACAGGACGTTTGCCTTCAAATTGATCATCGACGATGCGTAGATCAAATTTGCCGCCTTGCCCACTAACTGCAACCTCAGCTTCTGGAAAAGCAGCTTTTAAAATTTCAGTGAGCTGTTCACTATTCATCACAAGACCCCATATAGGACTAACGGTGTAAAACCCGTCATTTTACTATAAATCTAAAAAATAATTCATTAGTCACATACATTATATATAAAAAAAGAGGTTATAAAAAACCTCTTTTTGTACAATTTACAATCTAAACCGTTAAAGGCATATAAATGAGCTGCATTTTTCGATGTTTATGTAATTGTTTTTTTAATTTTTCAGACAATTTTTTGATCGAGGTATACATATCATCAGCGCACGCTTGTGCAAAAAGTTCTGTCCCAGGTAATCGTATAATCGCTTCCGCAATATGATTATCACTACCTTTTTTTGAACGTTTATCAACCTGATGATCTTTAGTCAGTTTGACTTGCATACTATTGACCTGATCTAAATGTTTGGTCATTTCCGCAAATTTAAGACGAATATTTTCTTCTATTGCTGGCGTAATTGTTAAATGATGGCCACGAATTGTAATCTGCATAATTCTATTCCTCACCTTCTTTCAGGACTGGAAAAGTTCAAGCCGAATCATCCAACTCAATATGCGAAGCATACATTTACACAATCAGATCATTTCGGCCATTCCTTATAAAAAAAGAGATTCATTATTTCGTCATAATGAACCTCTAGAATAGTCAGATTTTCAAATTTAGATCAACACTTTTCGCTCTGAAGATGATGGAATATGTAACGATTCACGATACTTCGCAACTGTACGACGAGCAACATCAATACCTTCTGCATTAAGCAAAACTGCAATTGCATTATCAGACAAAGGCTTACGTGTATTTTCTTCTGCAATCAACTTTTTAATTTTTGCACGAATTGCCGTCGAAGATGCTTCCCCACCAGACGATGTTCCAACATGACTTGAGAAGAAATATTTCAACTCAAATAATCCACGTGGTGTGAGCATATATTTATTTGTGGTTACACGGGAAACTGTGGATTCATGGAGTTCAACTTCTTCCGCAATATCTCGCAGGACCAAAGGCTTCATTGCCTCAGGCCCTTGTTCAAAGAACGCTCGTTGATGCTCCACAATACAGGTTGCCACTTTTAATAAAGTTTTATGTCGTTCATCAATGCTTTTAATGAAATTCTTAGCTTCAAGCATTTGATTACGTAAATATTGATTATCGTCACTTTGATCTGCACGCTTGATCATATTGGCATAGAAAGAATTCACTCGTAGCTTTGGCATTACATCAGGATTTAACTGTACCAACCAATGTTCATTCTTTTTTAGCACCACTAAATCTGGAATTTGATAGTCTGAATCTTTATCTTCAAACTCTTGCCCTGGATGTGCTTTTAATGTTTTTAACAAACAAATGGCTAGTTTAAGTTGTTCCGTATTTAAACCCGTTTGCTTAATTAACTTAGGTAATTCATTGGTAATCAGCAACTCATAATTTTTCAATAATAAAATAGCTTCATATCGATATTCGACATGTTCAGGAAGATTTTCAACTTGTACCATTAAACATTCAGCGAGATTACGTGAACCTACACCTAAAGGATCTAGACGTTGAATATGTTTTAAAACCACCAAAACTTCGTCATCTTCGACTTCTTCTTCATAATCCATAGAGTCTAGAAGATGCTGAACCGATTGGGTAATTTCATTTAATTCACAATCTAAAAACCCTTTGTTATCTAAAGCATCGATAATACAGTGTGCAATTAGTTTATCGATCATAGAAAAGTGTAAAAGATTAACTTGCTCAAGCATATGCGCTTGTAAACTTTGATGCCCCTGCCGATTATCTTCGCGCTCTTCAAATTCAGCAGCACCTAAACTTGTTGGTTGATGGGTATATACATCATCCCATTCTGTATCCACTGGTAACTCATCAGGTAAATGATCGGCATTTAATTCATTGGTTAAGTCTTTATTTTCCCTTTCTTGTTCTTGTAAGCTATTTAAACTTTCAACGGTATTTTGTTCTTCAACTTTCTCTAATAGAGGATTACTGTCGAGTTGAATTTGAATTTCTTGTTCCAACTCCAAACTTGAAAGCTGCAATAAACGAATGGCTTGTTGTAATTGAGGTGTTAATGATAAGGAATTCGCAACCTTTAACCCCATCGCTAATTTCATTAATAACTCCCCCTATAATTAACCGCACTTTATAAGCAATTTTTATGCCGTTTTATTTTTTATAGCATAATTTTGAACAGAACGCCCGATTTTTTGTCTTTTTTAGACTCATTATTCAGCTAATTTATTCTTTTATTAGGAACGATTCATCTTATAAATGAACTATTTAATTAGATTAATTATTAATGTTACTTCAACTCCTCCTCTATCTTTTTTCTTTCCCTTTTTCCTTTTTTCACCACACATAAAAAAACACCCCCTGACGTATCAGGGGGTGTTTCGAATAATGAGCTGGCGATGACTTACTCTCACATGGGTAACCCCACACTACCATCAGCGCTAAGAGGTTTCACTTCTGAGTTCGGGAAGGGATCAGGTGGTTCACTCTTGCTAT